>JALYWQ010000452.1 GCA_030852625.1 Actinomycetota bacterium | reverse complement strand
GCCCTGCTGCTGTTCGGCCCGTCGGACCACGTGATCTACCCCGCCTTCGACGAGATGGCCGCGGTGGTGTTCCCCGACCACGTCGGGCCCATCCGCCTCGAGCGGTGCGGCCACTTCGTGCCGTGGGAGGCCCCAGGCCCGCTCGTGGACGCCACGGTCGAGTTCTGCGCCGACCTGCTCGGCTAGCGGCACCAACGTCGAGCTGGAGTCGCCAGACCCCTCGGCCCGAGCACTACGATCTCCTCTTTCCCGATCGGGACGGAGGGTCTGCCGACGATGGCTGACGTTGAGATCGGCATCGGAAAGTCCGGTCGCCGGGCATACGGGTTCGACGAGGTGGCGATCGTTCCCAGCCGCCGTACCCGGGACCCCGAGGACGTCGAGACCTCGTGGGACATCGACGCCTTCCACTTCGACGTCCCGATCCTGGCGTCGCCCGCGGACAGCGTCGTGTCGCCGGCCACCGCCGTGCAGCTCGGCGGGCTGGGCGCGGCCGGTGTGCTCAACCTCGAGGGGCTCTGGACCCGCTACAGCGACCCCGAGCCGTTGCTCGAGGAGATCGCGTCGATCGACGACGACAAGGCCACCCGCCGCCTGCAGGAGATCTACGCGGAACCGGTGCAGCCCGAGCTGGTGGCGGCCCGGATCGCGCAGCTCCGCGAGGCCGGCATCACGGTGGCGGTGGCCTGCACCCCGCAGCACACCCTGACGCTGGCGCCGCACATCCTGAAGGCCGAGCCCGACCTGCTCGTGATCCAGGGCACCGTGGTGTCCGCCGAGCACGTCTCTCGCGGCGGCCAGGAGCCCCTCAACCTCAAGGACTTCATCCGCCACTACGAGATCCCGGTGATCGTCGGCGGCTGCACCTCGTACCAGGCCGCGCTCCACCTGATGCGCACCGGCGCCGCCGGTGTGCTCGTCGGGGCCGGCAGCGGCGCCGCGGGCACCACCCGTCGCGTGCTCGGCGTCGGCGTGCCGATGGCCACCGCCATCGCCGACGCCCGGGCGGCCCGCATGCGCCACCTCGACGAGACCGGCGTCTACGTCCACGTGATCGCCGACGGCGGGATGAGCACCGGGGGCGACATCGCCAAGGCTGTCGTGTGCGGTGCCGATGCCGTGATGATCGGCACGCCGCTGGCCGCCGCGGCCGAGGCGCCGGGTCGGGGCTTCCACTGGGGCACCACCGCGGCCCACGCCACCCTGCCCCGCGGGTTGCGGGTGGCCGTCGAACCCCGCGGCACGCTCGAGGAGATCCTCGTCGGCCCGGCCCACGAAGCGGACGGGCAGCGCAACCTGCTCGGCGCCCTGCGCCGGGCCATGGCCCTGTGCGGCTACGAGAGCCTGAAGGACTTCCAGAAGGCGGAGCTGGTGGCACTCCAGTGACCGGCGGGTTGGTCCTGGTCGTCGACTTCGGCGCCCAGTACGCGCAGCTGATCGCCCGTCGGATCCGCGAGGCCGGCGTGTACAGCGAGATCGTCCCCCACACCACGCCGGTGGCCGAGCTGCTGGCCCGCCAACCGGCCGCAGTGGTTCTCTCCGGGGGCCCGGCATCGGTGTACGCGGAGGGCGCACCGTCGGTCGATCCCACCCTGTTCGACGCCGGCGTGCCCACCTTCGGCATCTGCTACGGCTTCCAGGCCATGGCCCTCGCGATGGGCGGCACCGTCGAGCGCACCGGGCTGGCCGAGTTCGGCCGCACGAAGCTCACGGTCACCGACACCGAGGCCAGGCTCTGGCACGACCTGCCCACCCAGCCGTCGGTGTGGATGAGCCACGGCGACTCGGTGTCAGCGGCCCCGGCCGGGTTCCGGGTCACGGCCAGCTCACCGGGCGCCGAGATCGCCGCTTTCGAGGACCTGGCTCGCCGCTCGGCTGGCGTGCAGTTCCACCCCGAGGTGCTCCACACCGAGCACGGCCAGGCCATCCTCGAGCGCTTCCTCTTCGAGGTGGCCGGGCTCGAGAAGACCTGGACCATGTCCAACGTGATCGACGAGCAGGTGGCCGCCATCCAGGCCGCGGTGGGCGACAAGCGGGTGCTCTGCGGCCTGTCGGGCGGCGTCGACTCCGCCGTTGCGGCGGCCCTGGTGCAGCGGGCCGTCGGCGACCAGCTCACCTGTGTGTTCGTCGACCACGGGCTCCTCCGGGCCGGGGAGGCCGAGCAGGTCGAGCGCGACTTCGTGGCCGCCACCGGCGTGTCGCTGAAGGTGGTCGACGCGCAGGAGCGCTTCCTCGACGCGCTGGCCGGGGTCACCGACCCCGAGGAGAAGCGCAAGATCATCGGCCGGGAGTTCATCCGGGTCTTCGAGGCGGCGGCGCGCGAGGTGATCGAGGAGGCCGGGAGCCACGGCGAGACGGTCGACTTCCTGGTGCAGGGCACCCTCTACCCCGACGTCGTCGAGTCCGGCGGTGGCACCGGCACCGCCAACATCAAGAGCCACCACAACGTGGGCGGCCTTCCCGAGGACCTCCAGTTCGAACTCGTGGAACCCCTGCGCGCCCTCTTCAAGGACGAGGTCCGCGCCGTCGGTGCCCAGCTCGGCCTGCCGCAGGAAATCGTCGGACGCCAGCCCTTCCCCGGCCCCGGCCTGGGCATCCGGATCATCGGGGAGGTCACCGAGGCCAACCTCGCGGTGCTGCGCCGGGCGGACGCCATCGCCCGCGAGGAGCTCACCGCGGCGGGCATGGACCGGGACGTGTGGCAGTGCCCGGTGGTCCTCCTCGCCGACGTCCGCTCCGTGGGCGTCCAGGGCGACGGCCGCACCTACGGCCACCCCGTGGTGCTGCGC
>JALYWQ010000378.1 GCA_030852625.1 Actinomycetota bacterium | reverse complement strand
CGATCGGCAGGACGCCGGTGACCTCGCCGACGAGGTCGGTGACCTCGGCGGGCAGCTCGTCGAGCAGATCGGCGACAGCCACGCCGACGTTGCCGATCGGCGCCGGCAGCTCGAGGTCCACCTCGACCTGCGGCGTGAGGTAGTTGGGGACCTGCACCGTGCCCCGCACCTCCCGGAGGGTGGGGCCGGTGGCCATCTCCTGCACCTCGGTGACCGTGAAGCCGGGTGGGCGGCCCTCGACCACCCGGTCGGCGAGGTCGGTGTCGCCGAGCCTGGCGAAGGCGTCGTCCCGGATCCGGAGGACCCGCTCGCTCACGTTGCGCTGGCTGGCCACGGTGAAGTCCCAGGCCAGGTAGAGGTCGGAGCGGCCGATGCCAGCGTCCCCCAGCTCCGTGAAGAGCTGCTCGAGGTGGGGACGGCGGGCGTCGAAGTCGGGACTGGCCCCGAGCGGCGCGGCGGTGCCGTCCCGGTAGGCGCGGAAGGCACGGGTAGCGGGAATGCGGTCGCCGCTGCCGTCCCGGAGGCGACGGAGGGCGACGATGTAGCGGTGGCCCTGGACGAACTGGGTGGCGGGCCGGAGGGTCAGGAGCCGGTTGGCGTCGGTGGTGGCCGGGTGGGTGTCGAGCTCCGACCAGATCGGGTGGCGTTGGCCCGTGGTGGCGTCGAGCACGACGATCGGCGCGTCCCGGCGCTGGTAGCGGCCGAGGTCGGCGAGGTGGTCGACGTCGGTGCCCCAGGTGCGGGCCAGGTCGAGGCCCGGGACGAACGTGAGGATCGGCGACGAGGGGGAGAACCCGTCCTGGCGGTTCCACTCCGCCGAATCGGCGAGCAGGCCGGCGACGTTGCGGGGCATCGAGGTCTGGTGGAGGTAGACCCGGCGACCGGTGTCGGTCGAAGGATCGGCGATCGAGAACCGGTCGTTGGGGAAGGGGAGGAGGCAGGCCTTCGGGTCGAGCTCGTCGCACGCGCCGTCGACCCCGGGCGAGGCGCCTGCGGAGGCGGCGGCGAGCGCCACCGGCGGAGCCGGGACGGCCTCGGATCCGGTGTCTGCGGTCGCTTCCGCGGCGCGGAGCGCAGCAGCGGCCCCGGTGTCGGTGTGGCCTGCTGGCAGGTCGGCGTGGCTGGTCGGGACGGCAGCTGCGAGCAGGACGACGGCGAGGGGCCAGAGTTTGCGGCGGTTCACGCTGGGAGCATGGCAGCTCGGGCCGCTACGTGCCCAGCGGTGCAGGCCTACCGGAGGACGACGACCCGCTCCTCGGCGGTGTCGGCCGGGATCTGTTCGATGGCCGGGCCCAGCGTGGTGCGGGGGATGCGCGGCGCGCTGACCACCGCCCCGATGGCCGCACGGGGAGCGGCGGCCGGCGGCGTGTGCCGCTGGGCGGACACCGCTTGCATGCGCAGGACGGTGAGCCGGTAGAAGGTGCCGAGGTTGGCGAGGACCACGCCGAGTCCGAGGACCCCGGGGGAGTCGAGGACCAGGCCGGCGACGAGGGCGCCGATGGCGCTCAGGTAGCAGCCGGCGGTGACCTGGGCACGGCGGGTGGCGAGGCTGACCCGGAGCTGGGTGCCCTGCGTGGCCGGTTGGGTGCCGAGGGCGTCCATGGCCCGGGCGAAGTCGACGTCGGGGGAGCGCTTCTCGCGCACGATCCCGATGATGGCCGGGATGCCCACGACGACCCAGATCGCGGCGAGCACCAGCACAGACGTCACGTCACATGACGATAATGAGGCGGCCCGGCTGAACGGTGCATACCCCCGCCGGCCGGGCGCTCGCGGCGGTCATTCGATCACGAGGCCGGGGCGGCCGGCGGCACCGCCCCCGACGTCCACCGGGTAGGCCGCCTCCTCCGGTCCGAGCTCCAGATCGGCCACCTGGTCGCCGCTGGCGCCGTCGAGGACCACCCAGCGGTTGCCGGCCAGGAGTGCCCATCCGTCGTCGGTCGGCACCGCACGAGCGGCGCTCGTGGTCGTGCGCACCGCGCCCAACCGCTGCACCAGCTGGAGCCGGCCACCGGTGGTGTCGATCACCACGACGGAGCTCTCCGGCACCGCGTTCGGGTACAGGCAACCTTCTCGGGCGATCTCGGCTTGGCGCTCCATGAGCTGGTTGGCTCGGGCCGACGACGCAGGGTCCATCTCGGGCTGCTGGTACAGCCGGCCCATCTCCGCCTCGAAAGCGGTGACCTCAGCCTGCAGCGCTTCCTGCCGGGCAGGGGTGCACCCGGCCGGCCGGAGCTGACGGTAGGTCGAGGCCGGCACCGCGAACCGTCCCTCGCCGAGGTCGACGAAGGCGTGGTGGTCCCAGGCGATCGGGCTCTCGTCGCCGAGGTCCAGCTGGTCGACGACCGTTGGCTGGGCGCGGTTCGACACGTCGAAGAGCTTCACGGCCACCTTGCCGTCCTCATCGGGACCGAAGCCGGCCACGAGGCCCTCGCCGACGGGGTGGAGGTAGCTGCTGAAGCCCGGGAGCTCCACCTCGCCGGCGACGATCGGGCGGGTGGGGTCGGCGAGGTCGATCACGTAGAAGGGGTCGGTCTGGAGGAAGGTGACGGCGTAGGCGATGGCGCCGTCGAAACGGACGCCGTGGATGGTCTCGCCGGGGTGGCCGAAGCGGGGCGTCCGGCCGACCTCGTCGAGCGACCCGTCGGTGTCGAGCACCACGATCTCGTTGAGCGCCGAAGGCGGCTCGACAGCCGTCGTGGTCCGCATGGCGCCGGTGGTGCCGCCCTCGGGGACCACCATGTCGCCCTCGATGGGCATGCCGAAGCCGCCCCGGGGATCGGTGGTGGCGACCCGGAGGTGGCCGTCGTGGTCGGACATGGCGAACTGGTTGAGCAGGGTGCCGGCCACCCGGCCCGACCCGGTGAGGGTCAGGGTGTCGAGGTCGAAGCGGTGGATGCCGGTCTCCACGGTGTTCCCGTAGAGCGGCGTGGCCAGGTAGGCGGCCTCGGTGGTGACGTGCACGAGCTGCCCGGAGCCCACCACCTCGGTGGCGTGCTCGGGCTCGAGCGCGCCGGTGGCCGGCAGCGTCACGAGCAGGGTGGCCATCGGGTCGGAAGGGCCGTTCGGGTGCAGCACCTGGTCGCAGGCGACGGGACCGTCGGTGAACGGCGCCGCCTCCCGGGCCACGTCGGCAACGGCGAAGTCGTAGCCGTCGGCGGCCACGAGGTGGAGCCGGCCACCGATGCGGCGGGCGTCGACCAGCCAGCCGTCGGTCGACCAGCTGGCGTCCTCGGTCAACGACGCCGGGGTCACCGCGACCCGGGTGGCGGTGAGGCGGCCGTCGTCGTCGTTCGGGCCGACCACCCAGGCGATCTCGTTCTCGCGGTCGTAGGTGATCTGCGCCGATGACGGCACGGGCAGGTTGGCGACCACCTGGTCGTCGACGAGGTCCACGATCGACAGCCGGCGGGCCGCGCTCACGAGGGCGTGGTCCCGGTCGAGGAGGTCGATGACGTCGAGCTCGTCGACGCCTTCGACGATCACGTTGGTGCCGTCCTCGCCGGCGTCGCTCGAACGGGCCGATTCCTCGGTGGTGCCGTTTTCGTCGTCGGTGCGGGGGAGCTCCGCGGTCGTCGACGCAGGGCTCTGCTCCACCGCCGGCGGGGCGGCCGCGTCGGCACCCATGTCGCCGCCGGTGCCCTGACCACCCTCGGCGCCGCCGGTCGCCACGCCCGGTGATCCGGAGGCGTTGGACGGGGCTGCCGTGGCGGCGTCGGCGTCGTCGGTGGCGAGCCCGCCGGCTTGGCGTTCCATCCCACCGGTGCCGTCCGTTCCCCAGTCGGCGAGGGCCTCGCAGGACGCGAACCGTTCGAGCTCGCCGGCCGAAGCTGGCTCGCTGTCGATCGCTACCGCGATGGTGGAGGCAGCGGCGATGGCGACCGCTGCTCCGATGGTGGTGAGGAGTGCCCGCCGGGGCCGATCGCCTGGGTTCATGTTCCTACGACGTTCCGCAGATCCATGGTGGTTCCGGGTTTCCCCCCAGGGGCCGGACGGCCCGATCTACGATCCGACCCCGGTCCCGCAACGAGGAGCATCCCGTGATCCACACGAGCCCGCTTGGTGACGTCACCATCCCCGACACCGCGCTCACCCCGTTCATCCTCGAACGGGCCAGGGAGCTCGAGGACCAACCGGCGTTCATCGACGGGCCCACCGGTCGGGTGGTCACCTACGCCGGACTCGACGACCTGGTGCGGCGGCTGGCCGGCGGCCTCGTAGCGGCCGGGATGCCCAAGGGCGAGGTGCTGGCGATCCTCGCGCCCAACTGCCCGGAGTACGCGGTGGTGTTCCACGGCGTGGCCATGGCCGGAGGGACCGTGACCACGATCAACCCCACCTACACGGCGGGCGAGGTGCACCACCAGCTCGTCGACGCCGGCGCCACCCGGCTCGTCACCATCCCGATGTTCCTCGACACGGCTCGCAGCGCCATGGAGGGCACCGGGGTCACGGAGCTCTACGTGCTCGGCGAAGCCGACGGCGTGGCGCCGTTCACCACGTTGCTGGGGGAGCCGCTCGCCGAACAGGTGCCGGTCGACGCCGACGACGTCGTGGTGCTGCCGTACTCGTCCGGCACCACGGGGCTGTCGAAGGGGGTGATGCTGACCCACCGGAACCTGGTGGCCAACGTGGTGCAGAGCCTCTCGGCCATCACGATGACCGAGGACGACTCCTTCGTCGCGGTGCTGCCGTTCTTCCACATCTACGGCATGCAGGTGCTCATGAACATGGGCCTGCGCACCGGCGCCACGATCGTCACGATGCCCCGGTTCGACCTCGAGCAGTTCCTGCAGCTGCACCAGGATCACAGCCTGACGCGTGCCTTCGTCGCCCCGCCCATGGTGGTGGCGCTGGCCAAGCACCCGATCGTCGACAACTACGACCTCTCCGCGTTGAACCTGATCTTCAGCGGCGCGGCGCCCCTGTCGGCCGAGTTGGCCGTCGAGGCCGGCCAGCGCCTCGACTGCGAGGTGGTGCAGGGCTACGGCATGACCGAGCTGTCACCGGTGTCCCACGCCACGCCGGAGGGCCAGTTCAAGCCGGGCTCGGTGGGCGTCACCGTGGCCAGCGCCGAGACCCTGATCGTCGACCCCGCCACCCAGGAACCGCTCGGGATCGACGCCGACGGTGAGGTGTGGGTGCGGGGGCCGATGGTGATGAAGGGCTACCTCAACAACCCGGAGGCCACCGCCGCCACCATCGACGACGACGGCTGGCTCCACACGGGCGACGTCGGCCACATCGACGCCGACGGCCACCTCTACGTGGTCGATCGCCTGAAGGAGCTCATCAAGTACAAGGGCTTCCAGGTGCCACCGGCCGAGCTCGAGGCCCTCCTGCTCAACCATCCCATGATCGCCGACGCCGCCGTCATCGGATTGCCCGACGACGAGGCCGGCGAGCTGCCCGCCGCGTACGTGGTGCTGCGGCCCGGCGCGGAGGCCACCGCCGAGGAGATCCAGGCCTGGGTGGCAGGCCAGGTGGCCAGCTACAAGCAGGTCCGCAAGCTCACCTTCATCGACGCCGTCCCCAAGTCGGCCAGCGGCAAGATCCTCCGCCGGGTCCTCCGCGACCAAGCCGCCGCCGGCTGACGTTCAGCCCTAGGGGTAGTTCGGGATCGACGGGGCGCTCGGACTGCCTGGATCGAGGGCGGGGTCGCCCGCGGGGAGGGCGCCGTCGAACCAGGCGTTCTGCTTCCAGTCGGGCACCGGCGGCGCCTCCTCACCCTGGGGCACGAACACCGACCGGTCCACGAGCTCCATGCGGTGGACGTAGCGACGGCAGTTCGCGAACACGGCTCGCACCGTCACGCGCACCACGAACAGGGCGTGCGGGTACTCGGCGGCGAGCGGGTCGTCGTGGTCGACGCTCGCCGCGCCGTTCAGCCGGAGGCGGGTGCCGTCCTCGAAGTTCACGAAGAGCAGGCCCACGTTGGGGTTGGCGCCGGTGAGGTTCCCGCTGGTGAGGAACATGCCGTTGCCGTCGTACATCGGGAACGCCACCGTCGACGGATCGAGCACCCGCACGAACCCGGCTTCGCCACCCTTGTAGGAGCACTGCGGGAACCCGTCGTCGTCGACGGTGGCGATGAAGAACATGTCGCGGGCCTCGATGAAGGCCTTGAACGCCTCGCCGACCGTGTCGCTCGTACCGACGCTGAGCCGATCGGCCAGACGCCGGGTGTCGAACCGGTCCTGCAGCTCCCGCTGTGCCGGTGTGTAGTCGCCAGCCATGCCGCCTCCTCGGGTCACCTGTGGTCTAGCCGGGAGGGATGACCAGAGGAAATGCCCCGAACGGGTGATGGCATCGCCCCCAGGGGTTCCGTAGGTTCCTCCTCGTGCCGAACTTCCGCATCGCCCGTCTCGCCGTCGTCGGTGTCGCCCTCGTGGGGGCGCTCGGAGCCTGCGGAGGTGACGACAGCGGCGAGGCGGAGGCCACGACCACGACGGCCGACCTCGGCGCGCCGCTCGAGGCGGCGGTGCTGACGCCCGAGGACCTCGCCAGCGACGACCCGCTCGACGCCGCCTGGGTGGTGGGCGACGTGAGCGCCGGCGTGGACATCGAGCTGCCGGCCTGCGTCCTGGAGGAGCCTCCCGCCGGCGCACTCGCGAGCGCTGAGGCCCGCCTCGTCACGCAGAACGACCTCAAGCTGCCGTCTCTCGAGGAGGACGTGTCGGTGTTCGAGGGCAGCGGCGCGGCCGACGCCTTCGCGGCCGCGGGGGAGCGGCTCGACAGCTGCGATCCGACGTTCGTCTTCGGTGGCACGCCGTCGGTCGGCGCCATCGATCGCCTGGCGCTCACCCTCCCTGGCGAGCAGTCGGCGGCCTGGCGCACCACGGTGACGATCGCCGGCACCGGCGTGGCCATCACGAACATCCACATCCAGGACGGCGACCACGAGCTCGCCCTCACCCACGTCGACCTCGGTGAACCGAACCCTGCGGTGCTCGAGGGCTACGCCACCCTCGCGCTCAGCAAGCTCGGCTGACCCGCAACCCTCACTCGGAGGCCCTCTTCCCGTGGGGTCGTGTGCGGCGTGACGTCTCGTTCGATTGATCGAGGAAAGGGCGCAACGAGGCGGCGGCGGGGTGCCTTGGTCGGGTCTCGCGCTGGCGGTGCCATCGGTGCTGGCCGGGTGTTGGTCACGGCGCGCGTTCGGTTCGACACCCTCCGAGGTATCTCCAACATCTTCAATGTTTTCGGGGGTTTCCGGAGGGATTGTCGCACCCTAGGCGTACACTTGTTCCCATGCAGACGGGCCTGCTGGACGCACTCCGAGACGCCGAAACCGCACTCCACACCGCCTCCACCTGCCCCGTCACCGACCTGATCGATGACGAGCTCCACGAGGTGATGCGACTCGCCGACCGGCTCCGCCGACAAGCCGAGGTCACCGAAGTCACCGCCCTCGGGGAGATCGACCTCCGCCGGTCCTGTGAACCGTTGGGGGCCAAGTCCACCGCCCTGTTCGCGGCGTGGCAGCTCCACCTCGCGGATGGGCTCGCGCGGTCGATGGTGCGCACCTCCCGGGAACTGCGTCGTGTCCCCGCCGGCGCCGACGCCTACCGGGCCGGGCTGATCACCCGGGACCACATCCGGTTGTTGGCCAAGTGCCAGACCACCAACCCCGACGCCTTCACCGAAGCCGAGGAGATGCTCGTCGGGTTGGCGGTGTCGATGGACTTCGTCGACTTCACCAAGGCCATCACCTACTGGTGCCAGCTCGCCGACCCCGACGGATCCCAGAACGACGCCGAAGCCAAGCTGGCGGCCCGCAACGCCACCGTCGTCACCGCCCCCGACGCCATGGTCCTCATCAAAGCCCAGTTGGACCCGATCGGCGGCGGGATCTTCCTTTCCACCTTCGAACAGATCACCCGCGAACTGTTCCTCCAAGACTGGGAAGCCGCCAAAGCCATCCACGGCGACGACATCAGCCTCGACAAGCTCGCCCGCACCAACACCCAACGCGCCGCCGACGCCCTCCAGGTCATGGCCGAACGAGCCCGGATGGTCAACGGGAACACCTCCGACATCCACGGCCCCAAACCCCTGATCACCGTCCTCGTCGGCGAAGACACCCTGCGCAACCTCTGCGAGACCGAAGCCGGGACGATCCTCGACCCCCACGACCTCCTCCGGCTCCTGCACCGAGCCGAGATCGAACGGATCATCTTCCACGGCCGCTCGAGAGTCCTCGACGTCGGCGAACGCCACCGGTTCTTCACCGGCCCCACCCGCCGAGCCATCCAAGTACGCGACCGCGAATGCGACGCCGACTCCTGCCACGAACCAGTCACCAACGCCGACATCGACCACATCCTCGAATACTCCAACGACGGGCTCACCGTGCAAGCCAACGGCCGAGTCCTCTGCAAATGGCACCACCGCTGGCGCCACAAGCACGACCGACCAACCCCGCCCGCCGCCTGAGAAGCGGCGGGCGG
>JALYWQ010000377.1 GCA_030852625.1 Actinomycetota bacterium | reverse complement strand
CTGCCTGCACCTCGTCCCAGGTCAGGGGCGTCGACACCGTGGGCCGGGGTCGGGCTCGCAACGAGTACACGGCGACGGTGGTCTTGTGGCGGCTGTTCTGGCTCCAGTCGATGAACACCTTGCCGGGTCGCACGGCCTTGGCCATGACCGAGGTGACCCGTTCGGGCTCGTGCCGCTCGAGCACCTGGGCCACGGCCTGGGCGAACCCCGAGCAGTGCTCATGGGTGTGTGGCGTGTTGAGCGGGACGTAGAGCTGCATGCCCTTCGAGCCCGACGTCTTGGCGAAGCACTCCAGGCCGGCCAGGCGCTCGAGGGTGTCACGGATGTCGAGGGCCACCTCGGCGCACTCCCGCATGGCCGCCGGGGCGCCGGGGTCGAGGTCGAACACGCACATGGTGGGCGAGTCGATGTCGACGCCGCGCGCCATGGGCGCATGGATCTCGATGGCGGCCATGTTGGCGGCCCACGCCAGCGCCGGGACGGAGTCGAGGGCGCAGTAGCCGATGGTGCCGTTGCGGTCGCCAGGCCCGTCGAAGGTGCCGATCCACTCGGGGCGGTGCGACGGGCAGCGCTTCTCGAAGAACGATTGGGCGTCGACACCGTTCGGGAAGCGGCGGAGGGTCACCCCGCGATCGGCGACGTGCGGCAGCATCGCCGGCGCGATGCGCACTGCGTAGTCGATCACCTCGGCCTTGGTGAACCCGGCCTCCGGGTAGAGCACCTTGGCGAGGTTCGAAACCTTCAGGCGGCGGCCGTCGATCTCGACGGTCGCCCCGGTGCGGTCCGGCGGCACGGGGCGGCGCTAGGCCGACTTGCGGGTGCGCTTCTTGGCCTTGGCCGGCTCGGCCTCGGCTGCGTCCTCCCCGGCGGCGGGCGCACCGGCCGGATGGCGCTTGCGGGCCTCCTTGGCCGACTTCACGCTCGCCTCGAGGGCCGCCATGAGGTCGACGACCTTGTCCTCCTCCACCACCACGGGCGGGGCGATGAGCTCGGTCTGGCCGGCAGCCTTCTTCTCGATCAGGTCGAGCACCTGGTTCCGGTAGGTGTCCTCGAACTGCGACGGGTCGAAGTCGGCCGACAGCGAGGCGATCAGCTGCCGCGCCATGTCGAGCTCCTTCTTGGTGACGTCGACGTCGGCGAGCTCGTCGATCTCGGCGATCTCGGCCGGGTCATTGATCTCGTCGGCGTAGACCATCGTGGAGAGCACCAGTGCGCCGTCCTTCGGACGCACGGCACAGAGGTACTGCTTCGATCGCATCACGAAGCGGGCCACACCCACCTTGCCGGATTCCTCCATGGCCTTGGTGAGGAGGGCGTAGGGCTTGAGCGTGGCCTTGTCGGGGGCCACGTAGTACGCCGAGTCGTAGAACAGCGGATCGATGTCGACCAGGTCGACGAACTCCTCGATGTCGATGGTGCGGTTGGCGCCCGGGTCGAGGTTGGCCAGCTCGTCGTCGCCCACGGTGACGTACTCACCCGACGCCAGCTCGTAGCCCTTCACGATGGCCTCCGTCGGCACCTCTTCCCCGTCGGCGGCCGACACCTTCTTGTGCTTCACCCGCGCCCCCGTTCGGGAGTCGAGCTGGTTGAAGTGCACGGTCTTGCGGGACACCGCGGCGTACAGCTTGATCGGGATGTTGACCAGCCCGAAGCTGATGGAACCGCTCCAGATTGCTCTCGGCATGCCGAAAGCATTCCCCGTGGCGCCCGATCCGACAACCCTGCTGCTGCTCGGCTCCGGTCGGGAGGGGCGCCTCCGGCGCTTCCAGCCTCGGCCTCCGCCGAGTGCCCTACGCAACGGCCTCCGGCCGAAGTGCTCCGGGCCTCAGATGAGGCGGCGGTCGGTGGCCCAGCGGGTCAGTTCGTGGCGGCTGGACAGTTGGAGCTTCCTCAGCACCGCGGAGACGTGGCTCTCCACCGTCTTCACGGACAGCTCGAGGCGGCGGGCCAGCTCCTTGTAGGTGTAGCCGCGGGCGATGAGGCGCATGACCTCCCGCTCCCTCGGGCTCAGCTGGTCGAGCTCGGGATCGCTGACGTCCGGCGGCGTGTCGCCGGCGAAGGCGTCGAGCACGAAGCCGGCCAGGCGGGGCGAGAACACGGCGTCGCCGTCGCGCACCCGCTGCACCGCGGAGGTCAGGTCGGGCGACGAGATGGTCTTGGTGACGTAGCCCCGGGCCCCGGCCCGGATCACGGCGATGACATCCTCGGCAGCGTCGGACACCGACAGGGCGAGGAACACCAGATCGGGGAGCTCGGGCTTCAGCGTCTCGATCACCGCCTTGCCGCCGCCGCCCGGGAGGTGGACGTCGAGGAGCACGACCTCGGGGGCGGTGCGGCGGATGCCCTCGACGGCCGACTCCACGTCGGCCGCCTCGCCCACCACCTCGACGAGGTCGCCGAGCTCGGCCCGGACCCCGGCGCGGAACATCTGGTGGTCGTCGACCAGGAACACCTTCGGTGTGGCACTCATGGCGCCTCAGTCTCCACCTGGTCAGCGGTGGCCGGCGCCACGCGCGTCGAGCTTCGTGTGCGAGGGATCTCGAGCACCACCTCGGTGCCCTCCCCCACCGTGCTGTGGACCTCGGCCTTGCCCGCCAAGCGCTGCATGCGACCGATGATCGAACCGCTCACGCCCAGCCGGCCCGGCTCGACCGCGGCGGGGTCGAAGCCCCGGCCCCGGTCCCGCACGTAGGCCGACACCCGATCGGGCTCCACCTCGACGTAGAGCGACACCTCCGGTGCGCCGGAGTGGCGAGCGGCGTTGTGGGTGGCCTCGCGCAGCGCGCTCACGAAGCCCTCGAGGGGCCGGTCGATGTCGGCGTCACCCACGAGCACCAGATCGACCTCGACCTCGTGCTGGTCCTCCACCTCGGTGATGACCTGCTCGAGGGCCACCGCCAGCGTCGACGGCGCCCCTTCCTCCGGAGCCCGCTCGTCGAAGAGCCAGGCTCGGAGCTCGCGCTCCTGCCGGCGGGCGAGCATGCGGGTGCGGCCCGGCGCGTCGGCGTGGCGCTGGATGAGGGTGAGGGTCTGCAACACCGAGTCGTGCAGGTGGGCGGCCATCTCCGAGCGCTCCTCCGAGCGGATCCGCTGCCGGCGCTCGGTGTCGAGGTCGCGCCACAACCCCACGATCCACGGGCCCATCAGCAGCCCGACGCCGATCCCGGTGGCCAGCACCGCCAGCCCCAGCTGGCCGATGGCGGCGAGGACGCCGCCGCTGGCGAAGAGCAGGGCCAGGCCGGTGATCAGGAGGGTGCCGCCGAGCACGGCCCGGAGGAGGAACGACCGGGTGCTCCCCCGGCCGTCCTCGTCGGCGGTGCCGAGGGCCAGGTCCCGCAGCCGGGCCCGACCGGCGTCCGACGTGCGGGCCCACACGATGGCGAAGCCCATGGCCGACACGGTGATCGACCACACGAGCCCCGACGGCAGGAGGAGGCCGATATGGCGCATCAGGAGCAGGACACCGAGGGTGACGAGCCCGATGCCGGCGGTGCGCTCGGTGGTCTGGGGGCGGACACGCCACGACGTGGCGCGACCGTCGGACCCCGCATCGGGGAACACGGCCCACGCCGCGACGTAGGCCGCCACACCGATGCCGTTGGCGAGCGTCAGCACGACGGCGGCCAGCCGCACCACCATCGGGTCGACGCCGAACCGCGCGCCGATGCCACCGCAGACGCCGGCGATCACACGGTCGTCGGTCGAACGGGGGATGTCGGCGACGGTGAGCGTGCCGGGGGGCGTGCGGGTGCGACCCATGGGCCGATGATCGCACGGCCAGCCCCGCACGGGGATCGGGGATGGCCCCGATCGACCCTGACCTCACCCCAGGCCGTCAGGGGCATCCCCGATTGTCTGGACCGCCCCCTCGGCCGAAGCTGAACGCCATGGAGAACCCGTCCGACGCCACCCAGCAGCTACCGCCGCCCCCCGCCCCGCCCCGGCGACTGGTCCGGCGGCCCAACCAGGGACCGCTCGGCGGCGTGTGCGCCGGCGTGGCCGAGTACTTCAACGTCGACCCCACCATCGTGCGCATCGCCGCCGTGGTCCTGGCCTTCATGGGCCCCGGCGTGCCCGGCTACCTGATCGCCTGGGCCTTCGTCCCGAAGGACGACGGTGCGTCGATCGCGGCGACGGTCGGCCCGGGCGCCGGCCAGCGAGACCGCGGCACCCAGATCCTCGGGATCGTCCTCATGGTCGTCGCCGTCAGCATCCTCTGGGGCGACTGGTGGATCCCCGGCAAGGGCTGGCTGGTCCCCCTGGGCCTCATCGGCCTCGGCGCGTGGCTCCTCCTCCGCGACGACGAGAGCGCGCCGCTCGTCCCTCCCGTCCCCCCGGCGCCACCCGTCCCCCCCGTCCCGCCCACGCCGTGGGCAGGGGGGACCGCGCCGTGGGCGACGCCCGCCCCGCCGGTCGGAGGCGATGCCACCACCGACGACGACACGGCCATCGAGGCCTCGAGC
>JALYWQ010000366.1 GCA_030852625.1 Actinomycetota bacterium | reverse complement strand
GTCCAGCGCGGCTCGCAGGGCGTCGTCGATGCCGGGCACGGCGCGCGTCGACGCGCCGAGCGAGCGGGCGAGCGCGGCGAGGTCGGCTGCGGGGAGGGCCCGCGGCGACGGTGGCGTGCAGCAGATGACGGCCTCGGCATCGGCGGCATCGAGCGTCTCGAGGAGCTCATGCGGATCCCGCCCGGCGAGCACGCCGATGACCAGGATCCGGCGGCCCACGTGTGCGAAGCCCTCGGCCAACGTGTCGGCCAGGGCCACCGCTCCGTCGGGGTTGTGGGCCCCGTCGAGCACGACGAGCGGTTCACGCGCGATCACCTCGAACCGGCCCGGGTTCCGCACGCTCGCGAACGCTTCGACCACCAGGTCGGGCTCGACGGGTCGCTCGAAGAACGCCTCCACTGCGGCCAGGGCCACCGCTGCGTTGTCGCCCTGGTGGCCGCCGTGGAGTGGGATGAAGACGTCGTCGTAGGTGCCGCCCGGCGTGCGGAGGTCGAGGAGCCGTCCACCGACGGCCAGCTTGTTGGCGGTGCAGGCGAAGTCGACATCGCGTCGCCACACGGCGCCCGCCGGGGTGGCGCTGAAGATCGGGGCCAGGTCCGGATCGGTCTCGCCGACCACGAACGTGGACCCCGGCTTCACGATCCCGGCCTTCTCCTCGGCCACGCGCTGCCGCCAACCTTCGGCACCGTCGGTGTGGTCGTAGCCCACGTTGGTCAGCACGGCCACGGTGCCGTCGACCACGTTGGTGGCGTCGAAGCGACCGAGCAGCCCGACCTCCACCACGGCGGCACCCACCGCCTCCTCGGAGAACCACCGGAAGGCGGCTGCGGTGAGGAGCTCGAAGTACGACGGCGGCTGCTCGAGCAGGGTCTCGATGGCCGCAAGGTCGGTGAGCACACGGGCCAGGGCCTCCTCGGCGATCGGCTCGCCGTTGCGGGAGATCCGCTCGTTGATCACCTCGAGGTGCGGGCTCGTGTAGGTGCCGACCGTCAGGTCGTGGGCGCCGAGCAGCGCGGTGACCATGCGGGCCACCGACCCCTTGCCGTTGGTCCCGGTGATGTGGATCGTCGGCTGGTCGGCCTGCGGGTCACCGAGGACCTCGCAGAGGCGGCGCATGCCATCGAGCTTCAGGTCGTCGACGTGGCCGGCGACGGCCGGGGAGGCCTCCAGGTTGATGTGCCCGCCCAGCCAGGCGAGGGCGTCGGGCAGGTCCAGGGGAGCTCCGGACGGCGCTGGCTACGAGGCGGCGCGACGCGGGCGCTGCTGGCGCGGCGCCTCGTCGCGGGGCACGAGCGTGGGGTTCACCTTGTCGAGCACGACGTCGCGGTCGATCACGCACTTCCCGACGTCGCCACGCGACGGCAGGTCGTACATGACGTTGAGCAGCACCTCTTCGAGGATCGCCCGGAGGCCGCGGGCCCCGGTGCCACGGAGGAGGGCCTGGTCGGCGACCGCTGCGAGGGCGTCGTCGGAGAACTCGAGCTCGACGTCTTCGAGCTCGAAGAACTTCCGGTACTGCTTGACGAGGGCGTTCTTCGGTTCGCCCAGGATGCGGATCAGCGCCTCCTGGTCGAGCGGGGACACGGCACCGATCACCGGCAGCCGCCCGATGAACTCGGGGTTGAGACCGAACTTGAGGAGGTCCTCGGGGAGGACCTTCGTGAGGATCTCGCCCTTCTCCCGCTCGTCGTACTTGCGGATGTCGGAGGTGAAGCCGACCCCGTTGGAGCCCAGGCGACCCTCCACGATCTTCTCCATCCCGGCGAAGGCGCCGCCGCAGATGAAGAGGATGTTCGTGGTGTCGATCTGGATGAACTCCTGGTGGGGGTGCTTGCGCCCACCCTGGGGCGGCACCGACGCCGTGGTGCCCTCGAGGATCTTCAGGAGCGCCTGCTGCACGCCCTCGCCGGAGACGTCGCGGGTGATCGACGGGTTCTCGCTCTTGCGGGCGATCTTGTCGATCTCGTCGATGTAGATGATCCCGGTCTCGGCCTTCTTGACGTCGTAGTCGGC
>JALYWQ010000355.1 GCA_030852625.1 Actinomycetota bacterium | reverse complement strand
ACGAGGACGTCTTCTACGCCCTCGGCGGCGGCATCGACGCCTACACGAACGAGCGGGTCGAGGACGAGTGGACCCTGGCCCGCAAGGCCGAGGCGTCGGAGTCGGGCCTGCGGTCGCTGAACCTCCCGCCGCTAATGCACGGCGCCGCCCAGTGGGGGTTCTTCCGCTTCGCCTTCGAGGGCAACTTCGTGGTGATGCAGCGGAGGTTCGACGCAACCGAGGTGTGGCGGGTCGTCGAGCGCGAGGGCATCAACAACATCGCCATCACCGGCGACGCCATGGCCCGCCCGATGATCGAGGCCCTCGAGGCGCTCGGCGGGCCCGGCGCCCTCGACCTGTCGTCGATGTTCGTGCTGGCGTCGACGGCGGCCATCTTCTCCCCCACCGTGAAGGACCAGTACCTCGAGCTGTTCCCGAACCTGTTGATCATCGACGCCATCGGTTCGTCGGAGACCGGTGCCAACGGGATGCGCACCGTGGCCAAGGGCGACACCCAGAACACCGGCGGCGGCCCCACCGTCACCGCCGCCCGTGACGCCGTCGTGCTCGATGAGGACTACAACGAGCTCGAGCCCGGCTGCGGGATCCAGGGTCGCCTGGCCCGCCGGGGCAACGTCCCGCTGGCGTACCACAAGGACCCCGAGAAGTCGGCTGCCACCTTCGTGGTCGGTCCGTCCGGCGCCCGCTACGCGCTGGCCGGCGACATGGCCACCATCCAGGACGACGGCACCATCACCCTCCTCGGCCGGGGCTCCCAGTGCATCAACTCCGGCGGCGAGAAGATCTTCCCCGAGGAGGTGGAGTCGGCCCTCAAGGCCCACCCCGCGGTGTTCGACGCCATCGTCGTGGGCGTCCCCGACGAGCGGTGGGGCCAGCGGGTGGCGGCGGTCATCCAGCCCCGCGAGGGCACCGAACCCACCCTCGCGGACCTCGATGCCCACTGCCGTGGCTACGTTGCTGGGTACAAGGTGCCGAAGGAGGTCCACCTCGTACCCGAGGTGGTGCGGTCCCCCAGCGGCAAGCCCGACTACCCCTGGGCCACCAAGGTCGCCCGGGGCGAGATCACCGTCTAGTCACACCGCCAGCGAACGAAACCGGAACAAGGAGCCCCCATGCAGGTCCACGAGAAGCTCTTCATCGGCGGCGAATGGGTCGCTCCCGCCGGCACCGACGTCATCAACGTCATCTCCCCGCACTCCGAGGAGCTGGTGGGCTCCGTGCCCGAAGGCACCGCGGCCGACATCGACCGCGCCGTCGCCGCCGCCCGCACCGCGTTCGACGAGGGCGAGTGGCCCCGCATGAGCCCCGAAGAGCGCATCGCGATCGTCGAGAACTTCTCGAACCTCTACGCCAGCCGCCTCGGCGACATGGCCCAGATCATCAGCGACGAGATGGGCTCCCCCATCACCTTCGCCCAGCTGGCCCAGAGCCCGGCACCGTGGATGATCCTCAACACCGCCATCCAGGTGGCCAAGGAGTACCCGTGGGAGGAGCAGCGCACCGGCGTGCTCGGCTCCCCCGTCACCGTCCGCAGCGAGGGCGTCGGCGTGGTCGGCGCCATCGTGCCGTGGAACGTCCCGCAGTTCGTGACGATGTCGAAGCTGGCCCCGGCCCTCCTCGCCGGTTGCAGCATCGTGATCAAGCCGTCGCCCGAGACCCCGCTCGACGCCATGCTGATGGCCGAGCTGCTCGAAGAAGCCGGGATCCCGAAGGGCGTCGTCAGCGTGATCCCCGCCGGTCGTGAGGTGGGTGAGCACCTCGTGCGCCACCGCGGCGTCGACAAGATCGCCTTCACCGGCTCCACCGCCGCCGGTCGCACCATCGCCTCCATCTGCGGTGAGCAGCTGAAGCGGGTGAGCCTCGAGCTCGGGGGGAAGTCGGCCGCCATCATCCTCGACGACGCCGACCTCGGCGCCACGATCGAGGGCCTCAAGTTCGCGTCGCTGATGAACAACGGCCAGGCCTGCGTGGCCCAGACCCGCATCCTCGCCTCCCGCGAGAACTACTCGAACGTCGTCAACGCCCTCGGCGAGATGGTCGCCGGGATGACCGTCGGCGATCCGTCCGACCC
>JALYWQ010000353.1 GCA_030852625.1 Actinomycetota bacterium | reverse complement strand
GGGTCGGAGAGGCCGGCGCCGGGACCGCCGAGGACGAGGTCCACCTCCATGTCCATCAACCCGGGCACGAGCGTGAGCTCGGGCAGCTCGATCACCTTGTCGGCGCCGGTGGCCGCGGTGGGGTCGTCGGTGACCGCCGTGATGACGTTGCCCTCGATCACCACGCTGGCGCCGTCGAGGATCTCGCCGCGCTCGACGTCGAGGACGCCCTTCGCTCGGAGGATCGTGACCACGTCGTCTGCCATCAGGGTTCGCTCCGTTGGGTGGGGTCGGTGTCGGTCGCGGCCACGTCTTCATACTTGATCGGCGGTGGCCCGGCGGTGGTGCCGCCGTCGACCGGGAGCAAGGTGCCCGTGACCTGGGCCGATCGATCGCTGGCGAAGTACACGGCGGCGTTGGCGATGTCTCGGGTGCCACCGAGCCGCTGCAGGGGCTGGAGTCGGCGCACGATGGCGGAGGTGTCGAAGGTGGCGTTGATGTCGGTGGCGATGTTGCCCGGCGCGATCACGTTCACCCGCACCCCGAGCTCGGCCACCTCGATGGCGGCGGAGCGGCTGAAGTGGATCACGCCGGCCTTGGCGGCCCGGTAGGAGCTGAACCCGATGCCCGGGCTGATCCCGGCGATCGAGGTGATGTTGATGATCGCCCCGCCCGGCTCCATCGCCCCGGCGGCTCGCTGGGTGCCGACCATCACGCCGTAGAGGTCGACGGCCATGACCCGCTCGAAGTCCCGCAGGTCGTCCTGCATGAACCGGCGGAACGACCCGGAGATGCCGGCGTTGTTCACCATCACGTGCAGCGCGCCGAACTGCGCCTGCGCGTGGTCGACGGCGGCCTGCACGCTGTCGGCATCGGCCACGTCGGTGGGGATCGACGTGACGGCGTCGCCCAGCTCGCCGGCCACCTCCGCGGCGCGATCGCCGTCGATGTCGGCGATGACGACCCGAGCACCTTCCTCGATGAACAGCTCGGTGATGGCCCGTCCGATGCCGTTGGCGCCACCGGTGACGATCGCGACCTTGCCCTCGAGCTCGTTGCCCATTGTCTGCTCCGTTCTCGGGCCGCTACGGCCGCGGTTCGCGCGTGCGGTCGATCACCGCGGCGCCGGTGTGGAGCGGGAGCGGCTCGAGCCACACCTCGACCACGTAGGACACGAGGGCCAGCGACAGCAGCATCTGCAGGAGGTGCTCGACCTCGGCCGGCAGTGCGTGGAGGTCGTACTGGTCGCAGTGGACGATGGCCGCTTCGGCACGGGGGAAGCAGGCGTCGTAGAACGCCTGCATCTCGTGCATCGGGGTCGCCAGCCGCCGTTCCCACCGCTCGGGTTCGGTGGCCAGGCACCAGGTGGCCGCGAACGGCTCGAGGTCGGCGAACTCGGCGGGGAGCATCGGCTCGCTCATCGGCCGGCGTCCGACGCGCGGCGCTGGTGCTCGTCGACCCAGTCGTTCACCGACTTGTGGAAGTGGCGGACCAGGATCTCCTGGTCGTTCAACGGGAAGTCGGCGAAGGCTCGCGACTCCAGGCCCAGCTGGGTGCCGTCGAGCGTGCCGGCGTCCTGCAGCGCGTACTCCTTCACGGTGATGGCGGCGTACTCCTGGGCCAGCCGCTCGCGCGCCGATCGGGCCGGGGCGAACCACAGGTCGGCCTCGAACACGTGGGTGTTGTAGGAGGTGGGCCAGAACCGGTAGGTGAGGCACCAGTTCCGCTCGTAGACCAGGACCTCGAGGTTGGGGAAGATCTGGAAGTTGTCGATGCCCCAGCTCTTCACGCCGCCGGGGTTCACGCCGTTGCGGGACCCCTCGAGCTCGGGCGCGTCCCACGGGCCCATGTTCCCGCTGCGGAAGAGGGCCTCGCTCGGGTAAAGGTGCTCGGCGGGGAACCGGTGCTTGTGCGACCCGCTGGTGCTCACCATGCGGTGGGGCCCATCGAGTTGGTAGTGGGCGGCCTCGAAGGGCGCCTCGGGGTTGCGGTACGACGGTCCGAGCTGGTGCGTGTGCAACGGGGGCACGTGGTAGTACTCCTGGAAGGCGTCGATGAACACCTTCCAGTTGCTGCGGTTCTCGGCCCGGAACGAGTAGCGGTCGGTCAGCTGGTCGAACGGGTAGGCCTCGAGAGCGCCGACCATCGGGCCGAGGAACTCCCGGAGCGTCTGCTCGGGCTCCCGCTGCAGGTTCACGAAGATGAACCCGGCCCACACCTCGCAGTGCACGGCGGCGAGGCCGAGGGTGGCCTTGTCGATGTCGAAGAACTCGTCCTCCTGGTGGACGAACGTGCAGCCGCCGTCGAGGCCGTAGCGCCAGCCGTGGTACTTGCAGACGAACTGCCGGCCCACACCGCTGGCCTCCTCCCGCGGCGACCGGATCCACACCAGCTTGTTCCCGCGGTGGCGGCACACGTTGTGGAAGGCTCGCACCTCGTCGTCCATCCCGCGGGCGACGAGCAGGGAGGTGCCGGCGGCGACGAGGTCCTTCGTGAACCAGGTGCCCTTCTTGGGCAGGTCGTCGATGCGGCCGACGCTCAGCCACGCCCGCCGGAAGATGGCCTCCCGCTCGAGCTCGTAGAACTCGGGCGAGATGGAGTCCTCGAACGGGACGTTGCCGGTGCCCAGCTCGGGGTGGTGCTCGGTCCACGTGCCCGGCGCCGGCCGGGGGAAGGTCGTCATCGTCGGCTCCTCGTCACGGGTCGTAGACCACCCGGATCACGTCGGTGACCGGGACGGCCTGGCAGGTGAGCACCCAACCCTCGGCCACCTCGTCGTCGTCCAGTGCGTCGTTCACCTTCATCTCGGCCCGA
>JALYWQ010000330.1 GCA_030852625.1 Actinomycetota bacterium | reverse complement strand
GTGTTGAAGGTGTACGACATCGTGAAGGTGATGACGAACGGCGAGTTCGGCACCAACGTCCTCGCCAACCAGATGTTCGACGAGTCGTTCATCAACCGGGATCTCGGCCGGGGATCCACGCTCGCGGTGATCCTCTTCATCGCCGTGGTGCCCCTCATGGTGATCAACGTGCGCCGGTCGCAGCGGGAGGCCCGATGAGCACCGTCCTCGCCGACCCGGGCCCCACCGCCCTCGAGCGGTCGTCGGTCGGCAACCGCCTGCACCGCACGCTGGCGGCCGTCCCGACGGGCGTGCTCTGGCTCCTCGTCGGGATCTGGACGCTGCCCACCCTCGGCATGCTCGTGTCGTCGTTCCGGGCCGAACAGGACGTGAAGACCACCGGCTGGTGGACGGCCTTCACCGACCCGAGCTTCACCCTCGACAACTACCGGTCGGTGTTCGACACCACCGGCACCGACGCCCCGAACATGGCGCAGCACTTCCTCAACTCGCTCGCCATCACGGTGCCGGCGACCCTCATCCCGCTGGCCCTCGCCGCGTTCGCGGCCTACGCGTTCGCGTGGATGGACTTCCGGGGCCGCAACTGGATGTTCGTCGGCGTGGTGGCGCTCATGGCCGTGCCGCTCCAGATGTCGCTGGTGCCGCTGCTGCAGCTCTACACCGGCGGGGCCCACCTGAGCGTCTTCGGCGAGACGCTCACGCTGTTCCCCGACCTCGACCTGGCCGGCTCCCCCACTGCGGTGTGGGTCACCCACGTGGGTTCGGCCCTGCCCCTCGCGGTGTTCCTGCTCCACAACTACATGGCGTCGCTCCCGAGGGAGATCCTCGAGGCGGCCCGCATCGACGGGGCCGACCACGCCACGATCTTCTGGCGCCTCGTGCTGCCGCTGTCGGTGCCGGCGCTGGCGGCGTTCGGCATCTTCCAGTTCCTCTGGGTGTGGAACGACTACCTCGTGGCCCTCACCTTCGTGGGCGGCGCGCCCGACGCGGCACCGATGACGATCCGCCTGGCCAGCCTGTCGGGCGGCCGGGGCCAGGACTGGCACCTGCTCACGGCGGCGGCGTTCGTGTCCACCGCCCTCCCCCTCGCGGTGTTCTTCGCCCTGCAGCGCTTCTTCGTCCGCGGCCTCCTCGCCGGCTCCGTCAAGGGATAGGAACTCCACCGACCGACATGGCCACCGTCACCCTCGAACAGCTCACGAAGATCTACCCCAACGGCCACGTCGGTGTGCGCGACCTCGACCTCGAGATCGCCGACGGCGAGTTCCTCGTGCTCGTCGGCCCGTCGGGGTGCGGCAAGTCCACCGCCCTGCGGATGGTCGCCGGCCTCGAGGACATCACCTCCGGCGTGCTCCGCATCGGGGACACCCAGGTGAACGACCTGCCGCCGAAGGACCGGGACGTGGCGATGGTGTTCCAGAACTACGCCCTCTACCCGCACATGACGGTCGCCCAGAACATCGGCTTCGCCCTGAAGCTCCGGGGGATGCGCAAGGCCGAGATCGACGCCGCGGTGCGCGAAGCGGCCCGCACCCTGCAGCTCGAGGAGTGGCTCGACCGCAAGCCCGGCCAGCTCTCGGGCGGCCAGCGCCAGCGGGTGGCGATGGGCCGGGCCATCGTGCGGGACCCGGCGGTGTTCCTCATGGACGAGCCGCTCAGCAACCTCGACGCCAAGCTGCGCGTGCAGGTGCGCGGCGAGATCGCTCGCCTCCAGCGGGAGCTGAAGACCACCACGCTCTACGTCACCCACGACCAGGTCGAGGCCATGACGATGGGCGACCGCGTGGCGGTGCTGCGCGACGGCACCCTCCAGCAGGTGGCCGAGCCCGAGGTGCTCTACCGCGAGCCCACCAACCTCTTCGTGGGGGCCTTCATCGGGTCGCCGTCGATGAACCTGCTCCACGGTCGGATCGAACGGCGCAGCGGCGACGTGGTCGTGTCGTTGGGCTCCACGGTGCTCACCGTCCCGCCGGCCACGCTCGCGGCGCGCCCCGCGCTGGCGGGCTTCGACGGGCAGGACGTCGTGGTCGGCATCCGGCCCGAGGCCCTCACCGACGCCCCGAGC
>JALYWQ010000307.1 GCA_030852625.1 Actinomycetota bacterium | reverse complement strand
GACCTCCACGGCGGGAACCTCATGGTCCTCGCCGACGGCCGAACCGCGCTGCTCGACTTCGGCATCGTGGGCCGGCTGTCGGAGCCCCGCCGGATGGCGTTCCTCCGCATGCTGATGACGGCCACGTCGAACGACCTCCACGGCCAGCTCGAGGCCCTGCGGGACCTCGGCGCCATGCCACCGGACACCGACATCGACGAGGTCATCCGACTCCTCAACCTGGACCGGCCGCCGGTGGATCCCACCACCCTCACCGCCGAAGAGATCACCAGCGAGATCCAGAAGACGGTGAAGGGCCTCCTCGGCATCGGCGCCAAGCTCCCGAAGGAGCTCATGCTGTTCGTGAAGAACATGGTGTTCCTCGACGGCGCCATCGCCACGCTGGCGCCCGACCTCGACCTCGTCGAGGAGATCGGCCAGATCTCGATGCACTTCGCCACAACCCACGGCGAACGGCTGGCCAGCCAGATGGGGCTCGACCTCAGCGACTTCCAAGTGGACGTGGGCGCCATGCGGGAGGGGCTCGGCATGAGCGCCGACGCCTCCACCACCTACCGGGAGATGAAGGAGCGCCGCGAGCTGATCGCCGAGCGGCTCCAGAAGAGCAAGCGTCGCTGACGGGCGTCCCGTCGACGTCAGCGGCGTCGGCTAGACACGGCTCGTGCGCCTCGTCATCGCCCGCTGCTCCGTCGACTACGAGGGTCGCCTCGCCGCCCACCTGCCGATGGCCACCCGGCTCATCATGGTGAAGGCCGACGGGTGCGTCGCCATCCACGCCGACGGCGGGGCCTACAAGCCGCTGAACTGGATGGTCAGCCCCTGCCGCCTCATCGAGGGCGACGGCGAGTGGACGGTCACCAACCCCAAGGGTGAGCGCCTCGTCATCACGATCGAGGAGATCCTGTCGGACACCGCCCACGAGCTCGGCGTCGATCCGGGCCTCCAGAAGGACGGGGTCGAAGCCCACCTGCAGGAGCTCCTCTCGATGGCCTGCCACGAGATCGAGGTGGGGCTCCAGCTCGTGCGGCGGGAGCACATGACCGAGATCGGACCGGTCGACCTGCTCTGCCGGGACGCCGAGGGTCGGGCCGTCGCCATCGAGATCAAGCGCCGGGGCGAGATCGACGGCGTGGAGCAGCTGGCCCGCTACCTCGAGTTCATGGAGCGCGACCCGATGCTCCGCCCGGTCCGCGGCGTCTTCGTGGCCCAGGTGATCAAGCCCCAGGCGAAGACGCTCGCAGCCGAGCGGGGCATCGCGTGCGTGGAGGTCGACTACGACACCCTCCGGGGCGTCGAGCGACCGCAGATCTCGCTCTTCTAGGCCTCGTAGGTGAGGAGGCCGGAGTCGATGACGACGCGGCCGTCGCCGCCGAGGGTCTGGTAGATCGCCTTGCCGTCGCCTTCCTGCCAGGCCTTCACGGTGAGGGCCTCGCCCGGGAGCACCGGCGACGCGAAGCGGGCGTCCATGCCCTTGAACTTGGCCGGGTCGCTCCCGCACAGGGCGTGCAGGAGGGCACGACCGGTGAAGCCGTAGGTGCAGAGGCCGTGGAGGATCGGCTTGTCGAAGCCGCCCATCGCCGCGAACGCGGGGTCGTTGTGCAGCGGGTTGCGATCGCCGGACAGCCGGTAGATGAGGGCCTGGTCCTGGCGGGTCTGGACCGTGACCGTGACGTCGGGCTCACGCTCGGGCGCGACGTTGGTGGGACCCGACGGGCCACGGTCGCCGCCCCAGCCACCCTCACCGCGGATGAAGGCCGACATGCGGGTGTCGAGGAGCGGCTGGCCGTCCATCGTGCACTTGGTCTCCCAGACCACCACGCCGCCCTTGCCCTTGTCGTAGATGCCCACGACCTCGCTCACCGCATCGAGGGTGCCCTCGACCGGGAGCTCGCGGTGCAGGGTGATGCCCTGCTCGCCGTGGACGAGCATGGCGGGGTTGAACGTACCGATGTCGCCGATGCCACCGAGCGGGGCGAGGACGACGGCCATCGTGGGAAGGGCTCGCTGCGGCTTGCCCGAGGTGTTCTCGGTGGTGAACTCGAGCTCGTCGAGGGCGTCGGCGGCGCCGGCTCCCACGCCGAGGGCGTAGATCAGCGAGTCCTTGGAGTCCCAGCTCCGCTGGATCGGGTCGGACTTGCTGCCGACAGCATCAGGGTTGAGCGGCATTCGGGTCTCCTAGTTCTCGTCGTAGCCGAACATGTTGGCGTTGGGCCGGGCCTGCGCCACCAGCTCGACCACCTGGGGGCCGAGCTCGACGGGGTCGTAGGTGGGGTTGTCGATGGTGGGCCCGCGGTGCCAGCCCTCGCTCACGGAGAGCTTGGAGCCGGTGACGTCGAAGACCCGGCCCGTGACGCCGGCGGCGTCGGGGCTCGAAAGCCACACGACGATCGGCGCGATGTGGGCCGGCGACATCTGCTCCTTGACCTCCTCGGGGGCCTGGCCCATGCCGAGGTCCTCGGTGAGGCGGGTGAGGGCGGCCGGCGCGATGCAGTTCACGGTGACGCCGTAGCGGGACAGTTCCTTGGCCGCGATGATCGAGAAGCTGGCGATGCCGGCCTTGGCGGCGCCGTAGTTGGTCTGCCCGACGTTGCCGTAGATGCCCGACGGCGAGGTGGTGTTGATGATGCGAGCGTCGTTGGTCTCGCCGTTCTTCGAGCGCTCCCGCCAGTAGGCGGCGGCATGGCGAGCCGGGGCGAAGGTGCCCTTCAGGTGCACCTTGATCACGGCGTCCCACTCGGCCTCGGACATGTTGGTGAGCATCCGGTCCCGCAGGATGCCGGCGTTGTTGATGACGATGTCGAGCCCGCCGAAGGTGTCGATGGCCGACTGGATCATCCGGCCGGCGCCGTCGAAGTCGCTGACGTCCTCACCGTTCACGATGGCCTCGCCACCGAAGCCCTTGATCTCGTCGACGACCTCCTGGGCCGGCGACACGTCGGCGCCCTCACCCGTGCGATCGGCGCCGAGGTCGTTGACCACGACCTTCGCACCGTGGTGGGCGAGCGCCAGGGCGTACTCGCGCCCGATGCCCCGTCCGGCTCCCGTGATGACCGCGACGCGGCCCTCGCACAGCTTCGTCATCAGTGCTGTTCCCCTTGTGTGATCCCCAGTTGAGGCACCCCGTCTAGCGCACCGCGGTGGGCGGGGCGAATTCCGCGGCGGCTCGCCCGCGTGCGAGGGTGGAGCCTCCATGGAGCCAACCGAGACGTCAGCGGACGCGCCTCCGGAGGATGCCCCTCCTCGCCCTCGGCGCCGGTGGGTGCTGCCCTCGATCATCGTCCCGGCGGTGATCCTCGTCGTGCTGATCATCGCCTGGGCCGTCGACACCAGCTCGGGCGAGGTGGCCCGCAACGTGGCCATCGGTGGTCGAGCGGTGGGCGGCAGCTCGGAGAGCGAGCTGGCCGCCGAGGTCCGCGACGCGGCGAGCGACTTCGCCGACACGGCCATCGAGATCCACACCGAGGACCGCTCTTACGAGACCACCGCGGGCGCGATCGGTCTGATGGTCGACGAGGACCGCACCGCGGCCAACGCCAAGGACATCGACTCCGACACCTTCGTGCTGTTCCGGCCCTTCGCCTGGCTGGCGTCGTTGGTCGCCGACCGTGATGCCGCGGTCGCCTACCAGGTCAACGGCGACAAGGTCACCAGCACCGTGCTGGCCCTCGAAGGCGACGACCGGGTGCCGCCCACGGAGCCCACGGTGGAGCTCGTGGACGGCGTGTTCAAGGTCGTGCCGGGCAAGGAGGGCTCCGGGATCGACCCGGCCGACGTCGCCAAGGCCCTCCCTCGCGCCGCCAAGGCCACGTCGCTCGGCGAGCCGATCCGCATCGAGGTCGACACCGTCGCCCTCCCGCCGCTCGGCACCCCCGCCGAGGCCGAGGAGGCCGCCGCCGGGGCCGAGGCCCTCGTGAACGAGCCCATCACGCTGACGACGAGCGCCGGCAACCGCGAGATCTCGTCCGACACGCTGCGCACCTGGGTGACGCTGTCCACCAACCCCGACGGCAGCGTGGTCGTCGACCTCGATCCAGGTCGAGTCGACCCGGCCCTCAAGGGGGCCTTCGCCAACATCGCCGGCGGGCCGAAGGACGCCACCTTCACCATCCAGGACGGCAAGCCGGTGGTGGTGCCGGAGCAGCCCGGGCGGGTCTGCTGCGGCGAGGGGAGCGCGGCGAAGATCATGGAGTCGCTGCGAGCCGGCACCCGCACGATCGCCCTCGACCTCGTCGACGGTGGCGCGCCGTCGTTCACCGCCGCACAGGCCGCCGAGCTCGGCATCGTCGAGGAGATCGGCAGCCCCACCGTGTTCGGGCCCACCACCGAGCACAAGTGCTGCGAGTCGCGCGTCACCAACATCCATCGCATCGCCGACCTGGTCCGCGGCGTCGTCATCAAGCCGGGCGACACCTTCTCGGTGAACGACCACGTGGGCCGACGCACCCGGGCCAACGGGTTCACCGACGGCGGCGCGATCTCGGGTGGGGTGTTCGTGACGGGGATCGGTGGCGGCATCTCGCAGTTCGCCACCACACTCTTCAACGCCGCGCTCTACGCCGGGCTCGACTTCGGTGAGTACCAGAGCCACTCCATCTACATCAGCCGCTACCCGAAGGGCCACGAGGCCACGCTCTCGTACCCCCACCCCGATCTGCAGATCAAGAACACCACGCCCTACGGCGTGCTGATCTGGCCCACCTACACCGACACGAGCATCACGGTGCACCTGTACTCCACGAAGCACTTCAGCTCCGTCACCGTCGGGGAGCCCACGCCGAGCGCGGCGGGGAACTGCACCAGGTGGACGACCCCCCGCCACCGCGTCTACCCCGACGGCCGCACCAAGGACGACACCGTGTTCGCCCGCTACCGGCCCGCCGAAGGTGTGAACTGCTGACGCCCATGGACGTGGACGTCGACGTCGTGGTGGTCGGCGCCGGGCCGGCCGGCGCGGCAGCTGCGATCACGCTGGCCCGGGCCGGACGATCGGTGCGGGTGATCGACAAGGCCCGCTTCCCGCGCGACAAGATCTGCGGCGACGGCCTCACCACCGGCGCCCTCCGTCTCCTCGACGAGCTGGGGCTCGACCCGTCGACGGTGCCGTCGTGGCAGCCGGTCGACGACGTCGTCGTCACCTCCCCCTCGGGGCGCGAGGTCGTCTTCCCGCTCCCCCGTGGCGCCGGCAGCTACGCCGTGGTCGCTCGCCGGGCCGAGCTCGACGCCGCCCTCGTCGACCTGGCCCGCGAGGCCGGGGCCGAGGTCCTCGAGGGCCACGCCGTCACTGCCGCCCGCGAGGACGGCGACACGATCGTGATCGAGGCCGACGGGCTCCCACCCACCCGGGCC
>JALYWQ010000304.1 GCA_030852625.1 Actinomycetota bacterium | reverse complement strand
CGCCGCCATCGTGGAGAACGCCAAGGTGCAGCGCCCGTCGGTGTGCAACGCCGTGGAGACGGTGCTCGTGCACCGCAACGTCGCCGCCACCTTCCTCGAGTCGGTGGCGCCTCGCCTCGAGGGCGTGGAGCTGGTGGGCGACGAAGCCACGCAGCAGATCCTCGGCGACCGCGTGTCGGCCATCGCCACCGAGGACGACTACGCCACCGAGTTCCTCGACCTCAAGCTCGCGGTCCGCGTCGTCGACACGCTCGAGGCCGCCATCGCCCACATCACCCGCTACGGCTCTGGCCACAGCGAGGCCATCATCACCAACGACGTGGTTGCCGCCGAGCGCTTCACGCGCGAGGTCGACGCCGCCGCGGTGCTCGTGAACGCCTCCACCCGGTTCGTCGACGGCGAGGAGCTCGGGTTCGGCGCCGAGATCGGGATCTCCACCCAGAAGCTCCACGCCCGAGGCCCGATGGGCCTCCGCGAGCTCACCACCCGCAAGTTCGTCATCCACGGCGAAGGCCAGATCCGCCCCTGATTCCGGGCTCCGCCGGGCTTCGTGCCCAGGCGACGGTGGTGTCAGAACCGGATTGACCGGGCGGTCAAGTCGACGATTAGCCTGGGCCGATGCCTGAACGGTCGCATCGCTTCGAGTCGGTTGACGAGGTCCGGGAGTCGCTCCGAAAGGTCGACTACCTGTCCGACGAGGGCATCGCCGGGATCGTCTACCTGGCCGACCGGCTCGGGAAGCCGATCCTCGTGGAGGGGCCGGCCGGCACCGGCAAGACCCAGCTGGCCAAGTCGGTGGCCGAGATGGCCGGCGCCCGCCTGATCCGGCTCCAGTGCTACGAGGGCCTCGACGAGTCGAAGGCGCTCTACGAGTGGAACTACAAGAAGCAGCTCCTCCGCATCCAGGCCGAGCGGGCCGACGGCAACACCTGGGAGAAGCTCGAGGAGGACATCTTCTCCGACGACTTCCTCCTCACCCGCCCCCTCCTCGAGGCCATCACCGCTGACGACCCCGTCGTCCTGCTGATCGACGAGGTCGACCGCGTCGAGGTGGAGACCGAGGCCCTGCTCCTCGAGATCCTCTCCGACTACCAGGTGTCGATCCCCGAGCTGGGCACCATCGAGGCCAAGCAGATCCCGCTGGTGTTCCTCACCTCGAACAACACCCGCGAGCTCTCCGAGGCCCTCAAGCGCCGTTGCCTCTTCCTCCACGTCGACTACCCGGAGCTCGACCGGGAGAAGGAGATCGTCCTCACCAAGGTGCCGGACATCTCCGACTCGCTGGCCGATCAGGTCGCCCGGATCGTCCGGTCGATCCGCTCGCTCGAGCTGAAGAAGGCCCCGTCGGTGTCGGAGACCCTCGACTGGGCTCGCACCCTGATGCTCCTCGGCGTCGAACACGTCGATGCCGAGACCGCCAAGGCCACCATCAACATCCTGCTCAAGTACCAGACCGACATCGCCAAGGCGATCCGGGAGCTCGAGCAGGAGAACGGCACGATCCAGAAGGCCGCGGCGGGCAAGGCCTAGGCCGCCCGACGAGCCGACCATGACCGACGTCGAGCCCCACTCCACCGACGCTGCCGAGCGGGCGGCCGGCTTCGCCATCACCGAGCTCCTCGCGGGGTTCATCCAGGAGCTCCGCTCGGCGGGCCTCCCGGTGAGCCTCACGGAGAACCTCGACGCCATGGAGGCGGTGAAGCACATCCCGCTCGAGGACCGGGAGGCGTTCAAGTACGCCCTCGCCGCCACGCTCGTGAAGAGCAACTCGCACTGGCGGGCCTTCGAGACGGTGTTCGAGGTGTACTTCTCGCTCCGCGGGTCGCAGTACAAGATCGGCGACGAGGAGGATGCGGACCTGGCCCAGCTCCTCGAGGAGCTCGAGCAGGCCGAGCAGCAGGGCGACGGTCCCCGGTCGGGCGCCGGCGGCGGCGACGCCATGACGCCCGAAGAGATCGCCCAGATGCTCTTCAAGGCCCTCCAGAACGGCGACGAGGCCCTGATGCGGGCCGTCGCCCGCCAGTCGGTGCGCCGCTTCGCAGGCATGGAGCCCGGCCGGCCCGTCGGCGGCACGTACTACCTGTACCGCACGCTCCGGAACCTCGATCTCGACGGTGTGCTCGACAAGCTGATGGACGACGCCCGCAACGCGTCGCCCGAGCCGCTCACGCCCCTCGAGGAGCGCCTCGAGCAGGACGAGTTCCAGTCCCGGGTCGATCAGCTGAAGAAGGAGATCGAGGCCGAGATCCGTCGGGCCCTCGTGGCCGACCGTGGGGTCGAGGCCATGGCCCGCACGCTCCGCAAGCCGCTCCCCGAGGACGTCGACTTCATGCACGCCTCCCGCGAGGAGATGGCGATGCTGCGGAAGGCCATCTACCCGCTCACGCGGAAGCTGGCCGTGCGACTGGCTCGCAAGCGCCGCCACGGCCGCAAGGGCCCGCTCGACTTCCGCAACACCATGCGGCAGTCGCTGTCCTACGGCGGCGTGCCGGCGGTCCTCAAGTTCAAGTACCCCCGCCCGTCGAAGCCCGAGATCTTCGTGATCGCCGACATCTCCGGTTCGGTGGCGGCCTTCGCCCGCTTCACGCTGCACCTCGTCTACGCGATCCAGGGCCAGTTCTCGAAGGTTCGGGCCTTCGTGTTCATCGACGGCCTCGACGAGGTCACCCGACTCTTCGAGGGCATCGACGACATCTCCGAGGCCGTCCACCGGGTGAACACCGAGGCTGACGTGGTGTGGGTCGACGGCCACAGCGACTACGGCCACGCCTTCGAGGTGTTCCACCAGAAGTACGGCAAGGAGGTCGGCCCGAAGACCACCGTCATGATCCTCGGCGACGCGCGGAACAACTACCACGCGTCCCAGTCATGGGTGATCAAGGACCTCCAGCAGCGGGCCCGCCACGTCTACTGGCTCAACCCCGAACCGAAGTCGTACTGGGACACCGGCGACTCGATCGTGGGGGAGTACACCAACTTCTGCGACGGCACCTTCGAGTGCCGCAACCTCCGCCAGCTCGAGAAGTTCGTCGACTACCTCGCGTAGTCGCACTCCCTCGCCTTCGGCGAGCTCCTGCGAGCTACTGGGCGTGGATGCCGCACTCCGTCTTGTCTCGGCCGGCCCAGCGGCCTGAACGGGGGTCGTTGGGGTCGGTGGGGAGCTGGGTGCAGGGCTGGCAGCCGATGCTGAGGTAGCCCTGCTCGCGGAGGGGGTTCACCGGCACGTCGTGGTCGGCGATGTAGCCGTCGACGTCGGTCTGGGTCCACGTGGCGATGGGGTTGACCTTCACGAGGCCCCGCAGGTCGCGGGCCACGATCGGCGCCTGGCCGCGGGTGGCGGCCTCCTCGCGGCGCAGGCCGCTCATCCAGGCCACCTTGCCCTCGAGGGCCCGGTCGAGCTGGCCGACCTTCACCGCCGAGCAGCAGTTCTCGGGATCGACCCGCCACAGCTCCTCGTCGTGGTGGGGCACCGTCATGATCCGCAGGTTGAGGCCGTAGCGCCGGCGCACCGTCTCCACGGTCTGGAGGGTCTCGGGGAAGTGGTAGCCGGTGTCGATGAACACCACCTCGATGCCGGGGTGCACCTTGGTGGCCAGGTCGATGAGGACGGCATCGTTCATCGACGCGCTGATCGACAGGTGGGGGGCGAAGTGGTCGACGGCCCACTGGATGATCTTCTTGGCCGGCATGGTCTCGAACTCGACGTTGAGCTCGGCCAGCTCCTCGTCGGTGAAGTCCGGGACCTCGAACAACGTGGCAACGTCCGTCATCAGGTCGCGCACTCCGACTCGCCGGTCTCGGCCACGTAGGGGCCGGTCTCGCCGTAGTCGACGTAGTAGTCGGGGGCCACGTCGGGGAGCGGGAACTCGTCGAGGTCCTTCAGCGTCTCGGCGATGACCTTGGCGCCGCCGGAGCGGTCCATCCAGGAGCGGAACACCTCGCCGGGCTGGCGCTCGTCGTTGAAGCGACGGACGACCCGCACAGCTGCTTCGGGGGCGTTCTTGGCCGGGAGGCGGAGGGCCTTCTCGCCGAAGTGGATCTTCTCCTGGCCCACGTAGCCGCCGAGCAGCATCTGGTAGCCGGGGGCCGACTTGCCGTGGGCCCGTCGCTCGGCGCCGAAGAACCCGATGTCGGCGATGTGGTGCTGGCCGCAGCTGTTGGTGCAGCCCGAGATGTTGGTGCGGATGCCGGGCACCTCGGCCAGGCCGGCCTCGGTGAGGGCGGCGCCGATGGCGTCGGCCAGGCCCCGGCTCTGGGTGACGGCGAGGTTGCAGGTGTCGGCGCCGGGGCAGGCCACGACGTCGCGGCTGAGCTCGGCACCCGGCTCGGCCATGCCGATCGCCGTCAAGCGCTCGTGCAGCACGGGCAGCTGGCTCTCGGTGAGACCCCGGAAGGCGAGGTTCTGGCGGTTGGTGATCCGCACCTCGGCGCCCAGCTCACGCTGGATCGAGGCCAGGGCCCGGAACTGCTCGGAGGTGATGTCGCCGAGCCGGCTGTAGGCGATGGCCGACACCGTGCCCTTGGCCGCGCCGCGAACGACGTTGGCGTCGTCCCAGGCCTGGTAGGGGTCACGGCTGGTGATGTTCACCGGGACGCCCTGGCCCACCGGGGTGGGCACCACGCCAGCCGCGAGGCCGGCGGGGGCGTCGCCCAACTTCTCCACGATCTCGGGGATGCCGCCGGGCCAGGTGGAGCTGGCCACGAGGAGGTGGCGCTCCTTCAGGATCTTGGCCTGGACGACATCCCAGCCCTGGTTCTGCACCACCCACTTGAGGCGGGCACGGAGCTTGTTGTCGCGGTTGCCGGAGTTGGAGAACACCCGCAGCACGGCCTCGAGGGTGGCCATCAGCTGGTCGCGAGGCGTGAACTCCTCGAGGGCGAGGGCGGCGTGGGGGTTGGCGCCGAGGCCACCGGCCACGAACACCCGGAAGCCGGCTTCCTTCGTGCCGTCGGGCAGGGTGCGGGTGGTGGCGATCACGCCGCAGTCGTTGAACATGGCCTGGCCGCAGTCGGTCTCGCAGCCGGAGAAGTTGATCTTGAACTTCCGGGGCAGGCGCTGGGCCAGCGGGTGGTGGAGGAAGTGCTGGAAGGCGGCCTCGGCCCACGGGCTGATGTCGAGGTACTCGTAGGGGCAGGCCCCGGCGAGGTGGCAGCCCATCACGTTGCGGACGGTGTCGCCGCAGGCCTCGCGGCTGGTGAGCCCCACGCTGGCCATGTCCCAGAGCATCGCCGGGACCCGCTCGAGGTCCACGAAGTGGAACTGCACGTTCTGGCGGGTGGTGAGGTGGCCCCAGCCCCGGCTGTAGGTGTCGGCGAGGTAGGCGAGCTGGTCGAGCTGCTCGGGGTTCACGCCGCCGTAGGGGACCTTCACCCGAACCATCTGGTTGTGGCCGCCCTGGCGCTGGCCGTAGACGCCGTTGTTCAGGCGGAACACCCGGAAGGCGTCCTCCTCGAGGTCGCCGGCGAGGTAGCGCGCGAGCTGGACCTCGAACTTCTCGACGTCGGCCCGGACCTCCGGGTCGATCTCACGTTGCAGCATGGTGTTGGGTCCCTTGACGCAGTTGGGGGAGGCTCAAGCCTCTCAAACCCGACTCAGCAGGTCAAGATTCCATGAACCTCAGGATTTCTGCAGCAGCTCCGCCACCCGGAAGGCGAGGTCGAGGCTCTGGCGCCCGTTGAGGCGGGGGTCGCACATCGTCTCGTAGCGGGTGTCGAGGTCGGCGTCGAGGATCTCCTCGGCCCCGCCGAGGCACTCGGTGACGTCGTCGCCGGTGAGCTCCACGTGGACGCCGCCGGGCCAGGTGCCTTCGGCGTGGTGGGCGGCGAAGAAGCCGGCGATCTCGCGGAGCACGGCGTCGAGGTGGCGGGTCTTCCGCCCGCCCTCGGCGGTGTAGGTGTTGCCGTGCATCGGGTCGCAGGCCCACACCACCGGGTGACCGGCGTCGCGGACGGCGGCCAGCAGCGGGCGCAGCCCGTCCTCGATGGCGTCGGCGCCCATGCGGGAGATGAGCGTGAGCCGCCCCGGGATCTTCTCGGGGTTCAGCGCCTCGCACAGCGCCAGCACCTCGTCCGCGGTGGCGGTGGGACCGACCTTGCAGCCGAGCGGGTTGCCGACCCCGCGGAGGAACTCCACGTGGGCCCCGTCGAGCTGGCGGGTGCGCTCGCCGATCCAGAGCATGTGGGCCGAGCAGTCGTACCACTCGTCGGTGAGGGAGTCCTGCCGGGTGAGGGCTTCCTCGTAGCCGAGGATCAGGGCCTCGTGGCTAGTGAAGAAGTCGACCTCGTGGAGGTTGGGCTGGGTGGCGGAGTCGATGCCGCAGGCCTGCATGAAGCGCAGGGCCCGGTCGATCTCGCGGGCCAGGGCCTCGTAGCGCTGCCCCTCCCGGCTCGAGGCCACGAACTCCTGGTTCCACTGGTGCACCCGGCTCAGGTCGGCGAAGCCGCCCTTCACGAAGGCCCGGAGGAGGTTCAGCGTCGACGCCGACTGGTGGTACGCCTGGAGGAGCCGCTCGGGGTTGGGGATCCGGGCGGCCTCGGTGGGGGCGATGTCGTTGACGATGTGGCCCCGGAACGAGGGCAGCACCAGGTCGCCGATCTGCTCGGTGTCGCTGGAGCGGGGCTTGCCGAACTGCCCGGCGATCCGACCCACCTTCACGGTGGGGACGCCGGCGGAGTAGCTGAGCACGATCGCCATCTGCAGGATCACCCGCAGGCGGTCCCGGATGCCGTCGGCCGAGAAGGCGTCGAACGACTCGGCGCAGTCGCCGGCCTGCAGCAGGAAGGCCTTGCCGTCGGCCACCTGGCCGAGCGCCGAGGTGAGGGCCCGGGCCTCGCCGGCGAACACCAGCGGCGGGAGGGTCGACAGCTGCTTCAGGACGGCCTCGTGGGCGGCCTCGTCCGGCCAGGTGGGCTGCTGCGCAGCCGGTCGATCCCGCCAGGTTGCGGGTGCCCAGGAGGTGGTCACAGCGGACAAGCGTGGCCGTTCAGACCGGGCGAGGCAAAGCGGTTCGCCCGGCCTGGTCCGGTCCTACGCGGCGTCGCTGCGGGCGAGGGCTTCCTCGCGCACGGTGGTCACGGCCCGCTTCACGAGGCGACGGGCGGCCTCGGCGGTGACGCCGAGGTCCTCGCCGACCTCCCGGTAACTGCGCTTGCGACCATCGGTGAGGCCGAAGCGCTGCTCCACGGCCGAGCGGGCCCGGTCGTCGAGCACGCCCAGCAGCTCGCCCACGAAGGCCTGCTCCTCGGCGTCGACGAGGATGGCCTCCGGGGAGGGCTTGTCGTCGGCGATGAGGTCGATCAGCTCGCTGCCGTCGTCGTCGCCGACGGTGCGGTCGAGCGAGGTGGGCGTGGTGAGCCGGTAGAGGCGGGCGTTCTCGTCGTCGAGCTCGTCGCCGTCGCCCGACACCTGCCGGAGAGCGGCCCGGAGGCTGGCCGAGCGGTCGCCCGGCAGGCGCACCAGCGACGCCTTCTGGTCGAGGGCCCGGCCGATGGCCTGGCGGATCCAGAAGGTGGCGTAGGTGGAGAACTTGAACCCCTTGCGCCAGTCGAACTTGTCGACGGCGTGCTCGAGGCCCAGGTTGCCCTCCTGGATGAGGTCGAGGAGCTCCATGGCGGGCGGGAGCGGGTAGCGCCGGGCGATGGACACCACGAGGCGGAGGTTGGCCCGGATGAACCGGTCCTTGGCCTCGGCGCCCTTGCGGGCCAGGCGGCGGTTGGCCGGCGTGTCCTCGCCGGCTTCGATGGCGGCGCGGGCCGCCACGCCGGCTTCCACCACCTGCGAGAGCTCTCGCTCCTCGGCGGCGGTGAGCAGCGGGACGAGCCCGATTTCATTGAGGTACTGACCTACGGAATCTGTCATGGCAATCTCCTCAACGATTCGTACTGCGGCTTCGTTCCCATTCCCAAGTGATTTCCAACACCGAGGTAGTGGTAATTCGCTCCAACGGGGTGGAGTGGATGGGAATTCCCTGTACCCGGGTGACCCATGTCACGAGCCGTCGGCCCGCAGCGACGTAGGTTTCGGGGGTGGCTGGCCATGCGCGCGAGCGCCTCGGGGTGTTCGGGGGGACCTTCGATCCTCCCCATATCGGCCACTTGGCCGTCGCGGTGAACGTCCGCCACGACCTTTTCCTCGATCGGGTCCTCCTCGTGGTGAACGACGTGCCGTGGCAGAAGGTCGGCAGCCGCCCGATCAGCCCGGCCGAGGACCGGCTGGCGATGGTCGAGGCTGCGGTCGCCGACGTCGAGGGGCTCGAGGTGAGCAGGATCGAGATCGACGCAGGGGGGCCGTCGTACACCGCCGACACCCTCGCCACCCTCCTGGCCGAGGACCCGGATCGGGAACTGTTCGTGATCCTCGGCTCCGACGCTGCGGCGGGGCTGCTCACGTGGGAGCGGGTGGACGAGGTGCGGAACCGGGCCACCATCGTGGTCGTCGACCGTCCCGGTAGTCCCGTGACCCCGGCGCTGTCGGGCTGGCGGTGGGAGCGGGTGGAGGTGCCCAGCCTCGACGTGTCGAGCACGGAGCTCCGGGCCCGGGTCGAGCAGGGGCGCCCGCTCGACTACCTGGTGACCCACGAGGTGGTCGACTGCATCGAGCAGCGGGGCTTGTACCGTTCTGGGGGCACCGAGCACCCTGCGGAGGACCTGTCCTGACCCCCACCGACACCACCATCGACGACACCCGAACCTGGGCCATCGCCGCGGCCCGGGCCGCCGACGAGAAGTCGGCCCGAGACATCGTGGTGCTCGAGGTGGGCGAGATCCTCGCCATCTGCGGCTGGTTCGTGATCGCCACCGCCGGCAACGACCGCCAGGTGAAGGCCGTGGTCGACGAGATCGAGCTGCAGATCGACCTGCTCGACGGCCCCAAGCCCAAGCGAATCGAGGGCCTCGACGGCCGCCAATGGGTCCTCATGGACTACGGCGACTTCGTCGTCCACGTCTTCACCGAGGAGACGAGGGCCTTCTACGACCTCGAACGCCTCTGGGCCGACGTCCCCCGAGTCGCCTGGGAACCCGACGCCGCCTGAGGCTGGGAACGACGAAACCCGCCGTGAGGCGGGTTTCGAAGTGGAGCTAAGGAGAATCGAACTCCTGACCTCTTCCATGCCATGGAAGCGCTCTACCAACTGAGCTATAGCCCCGTGGAGGGGTTGACGGTAGCACCGCCACCCGGCCGGGAAAAAGCCGCGGAGATGTGCAAGGGGCGGGGGGCTGGGGTGCTCCTACCTGTGACGGCTGGTGGAGGGACCGCCAGCGCCTCGCACAGGGAGCACCGACATGACCACCACCTCGTTCGAGATCTGGCCCGCCGAGCGCAGCGACATCGTGCTGTCGGTGCCGGAGTCCCGCACCGACAACTCGCCCCAGCAGGTGATCGCGGTGCTCGCCGCCGTCGAGGGACTCTCGGTCGAGGACTACCTCGCCACGACGACGCCGGACCTCCAGGCCGTCCGCACCCTCAGCCGGTTCAGCCGGGACGAGCTGCTCGCCGCCGCCATGGTGTCGCCCGACCTCCGACCGGTGTCGGTGCTCGGTGTGCTCTCGAGCCAGCACGCCCTCGAGCTCGTCGCCTCCTAACGAGAGGTCAGGCCGGTCGCAGCTCGGCGCCGAGGTAGCGGACCTTGCAGAGCGAGCGCTGGAGCTTGCCGGAGCTGGTCTTCGGGAGGCTCCCCGGCTCCACGAGGACGATGTCCTTGGCCGGGAGCCCGATGGCCTCCCGCACCCGGGCGCCGACGGAGCGGCGCACCTCGGCGTGGTCGTCCGACTTGGTCTCGGCGACCACCACCACGCCCTCCTTGCCCTGGAGGCCCTCCACGCCGAAGGCGATGACGTTGCCGGCCCGAACACCGTCGACGTCCGCGAGGGCCCGCTCGATGTCCTCCGGGAACACGTTGCGGCCCCCGACGATGATCACGTCCTTGATGCGACCGCACATCACCATCTCGCCGTCGAGCAGGTAGGCCAGGTCGCCGGTGCGGAGCCAGCCGTCGCGGAAGAGGTCGGCGTTGGCGTCGTCGCGCTTGTAGTAGCCGGGCGTGACCGACGTGCCCCGGATCTCGAGCTCGCCGACCTCCCGGTCGCCCATCACAGCGCCGGTGGCGGGATCGACGACCCGGATCTCGAGGCCCTCCACGGGACGGCCCAGGATTGCCAGGTGGCGGGCCCGCTCGTGGTCGGCGGGCACCGACGCCGCGTAGCGCTCGGCCTCGAGGATGGTGCGGTCGACGGGGTCGGTGCGGAGCCCCGTCATCGGCTCGGGGAACGTGCCGGCGATGGCCACCTCGGCCATGCCGAAGGCCGGGAACACCGCGCCCGGGCGCAGGCCGTGGCGGGCGCCGGCGTCCACGAAGGCCGCCACGGTGGCCGGATCGACCGGCTCGGCGCCGTTGAGGGCGATCCGCAGGCGGGACAGGTCCAGGGTCTCGCGCGACCGGCGCAGGGCCCGGGTGGCGAGCACGTAGGAGAAGTTCGGACCGGCGGTGGCCGTCCCGCCGTAGGTGGAGATCCACTCCATCCACCGGCCGGGCGA
>JALYWQ010000277.1 GCA_030852625.1 Actinomycetota bacterium | reverse complement strand
GGTGTGGGTAGCTCACCCACTCGACCGCCGGATGGCCTTCGAGGCCCCCGGCGATGGCGAGGGCGTTGGCCGACTGCTGGCGCACCCGCACCGGCAGGGTGCGGATCCCGCGGGTGCCGTTCATGGCGTCGAAGGGCGACGCCGTCGGTCCCAGCACACCTTGGAAGCCGCGTACCGCACCGACGAGGTCGGCGCTCCCTGCGATCACGCCGAGCAGGGCGTCGTTGTGACCGGCGATGCCCTTGGTGGCCGAGTGGTACACGAGGTCGACCCCGTGCTCGAGGGGGCGCTGTGCCACCGGGCCGGCGAAGGTGGAGTCGACCACCGTGAACGGGCCCTGGATGGCACCCACCGCGTCGAGGTCCACCAGCGACAGGGCCGGGTTGGCCGGCGTCTCCACCAGCACCACCTGGGTGCGACCGGGCTGCACGGCGGCGGCGATGGCCGCAGCATCGGTGCCGTCGACGAAGGTGACGTCGATCCCGAACCGGGGCAGGTGCATCGCCAGCAGGGCGTAGGACACCGAGAAGATCTGGCGGGTGGCCACCACGTGGTCGCCGCTCGAGCAGAGCGCGAGCAGCAGGGCGCTCAGCGATCCCATGCCCGACGACGCCGCCAGCGCCGCTTCGGCCCCCTCGAGCGCAGCGACGGCGTCCTCGAAGTCCCGCACCGTGGGCGAGCCGAACCGCGAGTAGTACCGATCGGTCTGCGGGGCGACGAGCATCTCGCCGTGCTCGGCCACGGTGTCGACCTGGTAGGTGGTCGACGGGAACAGCACCGGTGACAGCGAGTCACGGCTGGACGTGCGCCCGGCGGTGACCGCCGTGGTGTCGAGTTCGTCAGGCATGGGAGAGCTCCACGTCGTCGAGGAAGGCACTGAGCGGGATCCCGACCTGATCGCGTTCGATGAGGAAGGCATCGTGGCCGTGAGGGCTGTCGAGCTCCACCGAGCGGGCCGGGACGCCCGCGGCCCGGGCCAGCTCCACGATCTCCTGGCTCTGGTAGAGCGGGTAGAGGATGTCGCTGGCCACGCCGATCGACAGGACCGGCGCTCGCAGCTTCGACAGCGCCGCCTCCACGCCTCGCCGGGGCGCCCGCCCGAGGTCGTGCAGGTCCATGGCCTTGGTGAGGAGGAGGTAGGAGTTGGCGTCGAAGCGGCGCACCAGCTTGTCGCCGTGGTACTCGAGGTAGCGCTCCACCTCGAAGCGCTGCCAGAGCGAGAAGCCGTCGATCGGCTCCACGACCTCGCGGCCGAAGCGCCGGGTGAACACGTCGTCGCTCCGGAACGTGATCTGGCTGACCATCCGGGCGATGGCCAGCGACTCGTGCGGCCCTTCGCCGACGCCGGCGTCGTAGTAGTCGCCGCCCCGCCAACGGGGGTCCATGCGGATGATGCGACGCCCCGTCGACCACCACGCGATCTGCTGCGCGCTGGCCGCGGCGGCCGTGGAGATCGGCACGATCGACCGGACCCGGTCGGGGTAGAGCATGGCCCACTCGAGGGCCTGCATCCCGCCCATCGAGCCGCCGATCACGCTGAGCCAGCGGTCGATGCCGAGGTGGTCGGCGAGGACCCGCTGGCTCCGAACCCAGTCCCGCACGGTGACCACGGGGAAGCGGCTGCCCCACGGCTTGCCGTCATCGGGATGGGGGCTGGCCGGACCGGTGGTGCCCTGGCACCCGCCGAGCACGTTGGCGCACACCACGAACCAGCGGTCGGTGTCGATGGGCTTGCCGGGCCCGACCATGTCGTCCCACCACCCTGACGTGGGGTGCCCGGGCGCCAGACCGCCGGCGACGTGGCTGTCCCCGGTGAGCGCGTGGCACAGCAGGATGGCGTTGGAGGCGTCGGGGGCCAACGTGCCCCACGTCTCGTAGGCCACGGTGACCTCGGGCAGCACGCCGCCGCCCTCCAGGGCGAAGGGCCGGTCGAGGGTGAGGAACTGCCGGTCGCCGGGCGGGTCGCCGGGTTGCCATGCGCCGGTGGCCGGGAACAGCGACTCGTGGGCGCGCCGCCGGACGGCATCGGTGCCGCTCTGCGTTCCGTTCCCACTCACCACGCTGGTGTCCTCACTGCGTCCCGAACCTACGTCTCCCGGGAGCGGACACCCACGCCGGGGCGACCCGGACACTTCGTTGCCCCGTCGCCGGGACCACATCCCCGCACGAGTGCGGGAGAGCACCTTGGGTGTCCTGCCCAGGTTGCCGGACCCGGTTGCCCGGGCCACTCCTGATGTTCCGATGATCGTACCGAGAGCGCCGCCGCCACCGCCACGCAGATCCGGGCGCCGGGCGCGTCACACGAGCGCGGGTCGGGCCGCATGCCACCAGTCGATGACCTTGGCGGCGGTCGGCGCCGGCAACCCGTACATCGCCGTGGCGGAGGTGGCGAAGGCGTCGAGGTCGCCGGCGGCGAGGTCGGCGGCGGCCTGGTCCCACGTCGTCCCGTCGGGCGGCAACGGGACGCGCAACGTGAGCGAGGCCGACATCCGCACGCTGCCGGCCGAGAGGCCCGACCCCAGCGCCTGGGCCGCCACCCATGCCGACACCGGCGGCGCGCAGAGCACCGCGGCCACCCGGTCGAGGTCGAGCTCGCGGTCCGGGACCACGGCGACGACCGGGACCCCAGGGACCCACCGACCGTCGCGGTCGACGACGGCCTCCACCACGCGGGTCTGGGAGGCCACCAGCACCTTGGGTCGCTGGACCCGGCGGATCCAGGCCCCCACGGCCGGCTGCGCATCGGACACCGCCGCCACGTCGACCACGGGTCGGGACCACGATCGCCGGGCGAAGCGGGTGGGTCGCGCGCCCCACGTGGAGCGGCCGACCTCGATGGTGCCGCACGTGATGAGCGGATGCCGCCCGTCGTCGGACTCGTCGACGGACGACTCGCTGACGTGGCCGACCAGGCCGTAGTAGTGCTGCCGGAACCCGGCCACGGCCTGGGCCCGACTGGCCAGCACGGGCCCGTCGGGGAGCGACACGACAGGTACCCCCCGGTCGGCGGCCAGGATGCTGGACCACGCCGAGGGACCGTCGGCCGGCGTGGCCTCGAGCACGGCCAGGCACACGTCGACGTGGGCCGCAAAGGGTTGCTCGGGCGGCACGACGAGGTCGACCACCCTGGCTCGACGTCCGATGGCCTCCCGCACCGGCCCGGCGTCCCGTGCCGCCGCGGATGACTGCGGCTGCACCATCACCACGCGACCGGCGGGCCCGACGAGGTCGAGAGCCGCCAGCAGGAAGAGCGCCGCGGTGTCGACGTAGGGCGTCACGACCGGGCCGAACCGTCGCTGGAGGGCCGCTTGCTTCGGACGGGCCCGGACCGTGTCCCGGGCCAGTTGCCCCTGGAACGGCGGGTTCCCGACGACGGCCGCGAACCCCGTGGGGGGCGAGCCGGTCCAGAGGCGGCGATCGCCGATGAGCGCGTCACCGGTGACGAGGTGGCCTCGGGCCGGAGCCACCCCGCCCGACCAGAGGACGAGGGCGACCTCGGTGACCGCCACCGCGAGCGGGTCGATGTCGGCCCCCCAGAGGAGGTCGCGCGCCGCGACCGCTCGATCGACGCCGAGGGCCACCAGCCGGTCGCCCGCCGCGAGGAGCAGTGACCCTCCCCCGCACGTGGGATCGACGACCGGGCCGGGGGCCGTCCCCGACGGCAGGGCCCGCTCAGCGATGTCGGCCGCCAACGCGGCCGGCGTGTAGTGCGCGCCTCGACGACGCTCCCCGGTCGTCAGCACCTCGGCCAGGGCGTCGACCAGCACCCGGGCCGGATCGGGCTCGCTCCGAGGCGCCACGCCACCGAGGCGGCCGCCGGCCTGCCACCAGAGCGCGAGCGTGGGCGGGAGCTCGATGCCGGCCCCGCCCGCCAGCGCCGCGGCGAGGCGGGCCAGCGCAGGAGCGCGCGCGTCTCGGGCCACGACCCGACGGTACCGAGGCCCGGGCGATCGACGGCGGACCCTGCACTACCGTCGCTTCGTGCTCGTCGACGGACCGCTCGTGATCGGCGCCCTCGAGGATGCGGCCGCGGCGGCCACGGACCTCGAGGACCGGGGCTACGACGGTGCCTTCACCTTCGAGGGTCCGCACGATCCCTTCCTCCCGCTGGTGGCGGCCGCCGAGGCCACCGAGGACCTCGAGCTGATGACGGCGGTGGCCATCGCCTTCGCCCGCAACCCCATGACGATCGCCGTCCAGGGCAACGACCTCCAGCTCCTGTCCGAGGGCCGGTTCCACCTCGGGCTCGGGAGCCAGATCCGGGCCCATGTGGAGCGGCGCTTCTCCATGCCGTGGTCGGCGCCGGCCGAGCGGATGCGGGAGCTGGTGCTGGCCGTGCGTGCAATCTGGTCGTGCTGGAACGAGCGCACCAAGCTCGATGTCGAGGGCTCGTTCTACCGCCACACCCTCATGACCCCGTTCTTCGATCCCGGGCCCAACCCGTTCGGTCCGCCCACGATCTGGCTCGGGGGCGTCGGACCCCGGATGACGGAGGTGGCCGGCGAGGTGGCCGACGGTTTCCTCGTGCACCCGTTCTGCACGATCGACTCGCTGGTGGCCGTGACCCTCCCGGCGCTCGCCCGGGGTCGGGCCCGCTCGGCGGCCTTCGCCGGTGCGCCGCTGCGGCTGGCCTTGCCCGTGATCGTGGCGACGGGCGGGACGGCGGCCGACTTCGATGCCGCCCTCGGTGCCGTCCGCACCCAGATCGCCTTCTACGCGTCGACGCCGGCCTACCAGGTGGTCCTCGACGTCCACGGACTCGGCGACCTCCGGCCGAAGCTCCAGGCGTGCACCCGCGCCGGCGACTGGGACGCCATGGCGGCGCTCGTGCCGGACGCGCTGGTCGATGCGGTGGCCATCGTCGCCCCGCCCGACGAGGTGGCCCTCGCCATCGAGGAGCGTTACGGCCGGCTGCTCGAGCGGGTGGCGCTCAACACGCCCTACGGCCTCGACCCCGACATCGCCCAGTCGATCACCGCCGACCTGCAGCTCCCGCCGATCGACGACTGAAGCACCGGCAGCGGGCGACCGGGTCGGGCTACTTCGGGGCGTTGGGGTCGAAGGCCACGAGGTCCTCGAGCCGGGCGTCGTTGGAGAACATCTCCACGATCGGCTGGATCACCCCGATGCGCTTCTGCAGCCGCTTGATCTCGAGCTCCTGGTTCCAGATCGAGAGGGTGACGGCGAGGCCCTTGGTGCCGGCGCGAGCGGTGCGGCCCGAGCGGTGCAGGTAGGTCTTGTGGTCCGGCGCCGGGTCGTAGTGGATGACCACATCGATGTCGTCGATGTGGAGGCCCCGGGCGGCCACGTCGGTGGCCACGAGCAGGTCGAGCTTGCCCTCGGTGAACCGCTTCAGGGCCTCCTCGCGCTGGCTCTGGCGGAGGTCGCCGTGGATGGCAGCGGCCTTCACGCCCTCCTGGTTCACGGCGGCGGCGAAGCGGTCGGCCACCCGCTTGGTGTTGGTGAACGCGAGGACGCGGCCGCTGCTCTTGGTGATGGCGGCGGCCACCTTGACCTTGTCCATCTCGTGGACGAGCAGGAACCGGTGGGTCATGGCGTCGACGGTGACCGTGGGCGATTCCACCTCGCGGTACACGGGATCGTGCTGGTACCGCTTGATGAGCCCGTCGACGACGCCGTCGAGGGTGGCCGAGAACAGCAGCGTCTGGTGGCGGTTGTCGACGTGGCGGAGGAGCCACTCGACCTGGGGGAGGAAGCCCATGTCGGCCATGCGGTCGGCTTCGTCGACGACCACGATCTCCAGGCCGCCGAGCTCCACCTCCTTGCGGTCGACGAGGTCGATCAACCGGCCGGGGGTGGCGATGATGGCCTCGGCCCCGTCGGTGATGGCCTTGATCTGCTTGTTCATGTCGGCGCCGCCGTAGACGGCGACGACGCGGCGCCCGACGGCCTTGGCCAGCGGGGCCAGCACGTCGTGCACCTGGAGGGCCAGCTCCCGGGTGGGCACGAGCACGAGCGCTCGCGGGCGGCGCGGTTCGGCGGCGGGCACCCGATCGAGCATCGGCAGGCCGAAGGCGAGGGTCTTGCCCGAGCCGGTCTTGGCCTTGCCGCACACGTCGCGGCCGGCCAACGCATCGGCGATGGTGATGCGCTGGATTGCGAAGGGGGCGTCGATGCCCTGCGCGGCGAGCGCCTCGATGAGCTCGGGGGACACCCCGAGGTCGGCGAAGCTGAGATCGTCTTCGGGCGCGGGCAGGTCGGTAGAAGCGGTGGTGTCGTTCATGAGATTCCCCGGAAGGCTACCGGGGCCGCTTCCGCGCTCCCGCATCCTCGGCCGAGCCGAGGCCGGTCACTCAGCCGGGCAGAGCGGCTTCGATGGCGCCGACGATGGCCGGATCCTCGGGCTCCACCTGGGGGCGGAACCGGGTGACCTGGCCACCGGGCGCCACGAGGAACTTCTCGAAGTTCCACGCGATGTCGCCGGCCTTGCCCTCCGAGTCGACGACCTCGGTGAGGTCGGCGTAGAGGTCGTGGCGGTCGTCGCCGTTGACCTCGACCTTCTCGGTGAGCGGGAAGGTGACGCCGTAGGTGGTGGAGCAGAAGGTGGCGATCTCCTCGGGCGTGCCCGGCTCCTGGCCCATGAACTGGTTGCAGGGCACGCCGAGCACGGAGAAGCCCTTGTCGCCGTACTGCTCCTGCAGCTTCTCGAGGCCCTCGTACTGGGGGGTGAGCCCGCACTTGGAGGCCACGTTGACGACGAGGACGGCCTTGTCCTGGTAGTCGTGCAGGTCGAGGGGGGTGCCGTCGAGGCGGTTGATCTTGTGGTCGTAGATCGCCATGGCCGTGAACCTATCCGGACTTCGTCCGTCGCACTCGCCAGCGCCGATGGCGCTACGTTGCGCGCCGTGCGAACCCTCACGCCGGCGGAGACCAAGGACCACGTCGCTCGCATCGCCGACGACGGCTACACGATCGTCCCCGATGCCATCGAGGCCGACCTGATCGACGAATTGCACGGCGAGCTCGTGCGCCTCGAGGCCGACCTCGAGATCGTGCCGGCGAGGAACGACTTCGAAGGTGACCGCACCGTGCGGATCTACAACCTGCTCGTGCACGGCAAGGCCTTCGAGCGGATCCCCGTGCACGCCAACGTGCTGCCCATCGTCGAAGGCGTGCTCGACGCGGGCTGCCTGATCTCGTCGCTGTCGTCGATCTCCATCTGCGCCGACGAGACCCCGCAGCCGATCCACGCCGACGACCAGCTGATCCCCATCCCGAAGCCGCACCCGCCGACGGTCTGCAACACGATGTGGGCCCTCACCGACTTCACGGAGGCCAACGGCGCCACCCGGATCATCCCCGGGAGCCACCTGGCTGACGGCTCACCGAACTACGGGCAGCACTACGAGTCGATCCCCGCCGAGATGCCGAAGGGGTCCGTGCTCGTGTGGCACGGCTCGCTTTGGCACGGCGGCGGGGCCAACACCACCGAGGACCGAAGGGTCGGCATCGCCATGAACTACTGCGCCGGCTACATCCGCCAGCAGGAGAACCAGCAGCTCGGCATCCCCCGCCAGATCGCGGCTGGGTTCGAGGAGCGACTCCAGCAGCTGTGCGGCTACAGCATCTACAACGGTCTGATCGGCCACATCGAGAAGCGGAACCCGATCGGCCTGCTCCGGGGCGACGGCGCCCAGCCGCTCGTGTGGGACGTCGTGTGATGGCCACCGCCCCGATCACCGACGACGACGAGCGCCTCCACCCGGTGGAGGACCCGTCGCCGCATTGGAGCGACTCCCTCTACTTCAACGCCTGGGACCCGGCCACCAACGCCTTCCTGATGACCCGGATCGCGGTGCGGGCCAACGAGCCGGCCGCCACCGCCGGGATGATCGTGTGGGTCGACGGCATGCCGGTGTGGGGGTACGGCCACGATCTCACCGAGGTCCCGCCGACCGACTGGGACGTGATGCCGGTCGGCGCCATCACCTACCGGATGCTGTCGTCGTGCCAGACGTGGGCCGTGCAGGTGGCCGACGGCGACCACGTCGCCCACCTCGAGTGGGACGGGCTCAGCCCGGCCACCCACTACAACGCCAACCCCAATGGCCCCCTCCCCCGCCCGGTGGCGTGGGGTCACTACGAGCAGACGTGCCGGGTCACCGGCGACCTGCGGGTTGGTGGGCAGTCGATCCGCTTCGACGGGTTCGGCCAGCGGGACCACTCGTGGGGCTTCCGCCACTGGGCCGGCCTCGACCAGTGGCACTGGGTCACGTGCTTCTTCGAGGACGGCCGTTCGGCCAACCTCTTCGAGGTCCACGCGCCCGACGGCTCGATCGCCGTGAACGGCTTCGTCCACGGTGCCGATGGCGACGAGTACGTGGTTGCCGCCACCCGCACCCTCGATCGGTCTGACGACGGTGGCGCCGAGCGCTACGCCATGGAGCTGGCCCTGGCCGACGGGTCCACCTTCGCCGTCACCGCTGAACGAGGAGGCCTGTCCCTCCCGGTGCGCCCGGCGCCCGATCAGCCGGTCGTCGTGCACGAGACCCCGATGCGCCTCACTGCCGCCGACGGCACGAGGGGCTACGGCATCTACGAGCACCTCGTGAGGGAGCGCTAGCCACCCGAACTCGCGACGGATCCGACACATCCGCGTGTTGCGGGCGTCGCGAGTTGGCCTTGGTTTTAGGCCTACAGGGGGGCGGCGGCGAGGTCGCGGTTGGTGGCGGTGACGGCGGGGACCAGGCTCGCAGCTTGGGGGAGGATCTGCTCGCAGAAGAAGCGAGCCGTGAGCACCTTGCCCTCGTAGAACGCCTTGTCCGCCGCCGACCCGTCGGCGAGGGCCGTGGTGGCCGCGAGGGCCTGCTGGCCCATGACCCAGCCGCCGGTGACGACGCTGAACAGGCGCAGGTAGGGCGTGGCTCCAGCGAGGGCGTCGAGCGGCTGCGAGAGCCCGTTGGCCAACAGCCAATCGGTGGCAGTGCGGAGGGCGGCGAGGCCGTCGGCCAGGTTCGCGTGGATCGAGGCCAGCTCGTCGCCGGCCTCGGCCAGGCGTCCGAGCGTGTCGTCGATGTAGCCGAAGTAGTCGCTCACCGCCCCGCCGGCGCGCATCGGCAGCTTGCGGCCCACGAGGTCCATGGCCTGGATGCCGTTGGTGCCCTCGTAGATCGGCGCGATGCGGGCGTCGCGGTAGTGCTGGGCGATGCCGGTCTCCTCGATGTAACCCATGCCGCCAAAGACCTGGAGGGCCAGGCTGGTGAGCTCGACGCCGAGGTCGGTGCCCCAGCCCTTCGACACCGGCGTGAGGAGGTCGGCCAGCTCCTGGGTGGCGGCCCGGGTGGCCTCGTCGGGATGGGCCTTCGACCGGTCGATGGCGGCAGCATTGGCGTAGCAGATGCCGCGGAGGGCCTCGATCGAGGCCTTGATCGTGAGGAGCATCCGGCGCACGTCGGGGTGCTCGATGATCGAGCTCTGCTCGCCCGGAGCGGCGCCGGGCGCCCGACCCTGCTTGCGCTCGTGGGCGTACTCGAGGGCCAGCTGGTAGGCCCGTTCGGCCAGCGACAGGCCTTCGAGGCCCACCGACAGGCGGGCGTTGTTCATCATCGTGAACATGTACCGCATGCCGGCGTTCTCCTCGCCGATGAGGTAGCCGACGGCGCCCTCGCCCTGCTCCCCGTAGGCGAGCACGCACGTGGGGCTGGCCTTGATCCCCATCTTGTGCTCGAT
>JALYWQ010000267.1 GCA_030852625.1 Actinomycetota bacterium | reverse complement strand
CGGATCCTCGCCGGCCTCGAAGCACCTGACGGCGGCACGGTGGAGCGAGTGCCGGCCACCACCACGGTGGGCTGGCTGCCGCAGGAGCCCGATGCCGAGGGCGACGAGACGCTCCGGCACTACCTCGCCCGTCGCACCGGCGTGGCGGCGGCGTCGGCCGGCCTCGACCGGGCCACCGCGGCGATGACCGACCAGGCCGACACCATCGCGGCGTACACCGACGCACTCGAGGCCTTCCTCGCCCTCGGCGGCGACGACCTCGACGCTCGAACCGGGGCGGTGCTCGCCGAGGTGGGCCTGCCGGCTGATCGGCTGGACGTTCCGGTCGGGCAGCTCTCGGGTGGTCAGGCCGCCCGAGCGGCATTGGCGGCGATCCTGCTCTCACGCCACGACGTGCTCCTCCTCGACGAACCGACCAACGACCTGGACTTCGCCGGCCTCGACCTGCTCGAACGGTTCGTGACGAGCACCCCATCGGCCATCGTCACCGTGTCGCACGACCGGACGTTCCTCGACCGCTGCGTCGATCGCATCCTCGAGCTGCGAGAGCCGGCCCACGACGCGGTGGAGCACGCCGGTGGTTGGACCGAGTTCGTGGCCTCCCGGGAGCTGGCCCGCCGCCAGCAGAGCGAGGGCTACGACAAGTTCACCGCCGAGCGCGACCGTCTGCAGCAGCGCCAGCAGACCCAGCGCGAGTGGGCGGTCACCGGCGTGAAGAACGCCAAGGCCAAGAAGACCGACAACGACAAGTTCATCCCCCATCTCAAGTCGCAGCGGTCGGAGAAGATGGCCAGCAAGGTGAAGGCCACCGAGAAGGCCATCGAGCGGCTCGAGGCGGTCGACAAGCCGTGGGAGCCGTGGCAGCTCCAGCTCTCGTTCAAGGCCAGCACCCGATCGGGCGACAGCGTCGCCGGCCTCACCGGCGCCGTCGTCGAGCTCGGCTCGTTCCGGTTGGGTCCGATCGACCTCGAGGTGGCGTGGCAGGACCGGCTGGCCATCGTCGGTCCGAACGGGGCGGGCAAGACGACGCTGCTCCGAGCGCTGCTCGGCGAGGTGCCGCTCGCCGCCGGTACCCGCTGGGTCGGGCCCGGCACCACGATCGGCCTCCTCGACCAGCGCCGGAGCCGCTACGCCGGCGACGCCGCCCTGCTCCGCACCTTCATGGAGGCTACGGGCCTCGACCGGTCCGAGGCCCGATCGCTGCTGGCCAAGTTCGACCTCGGCGCCGACCACATCGACCGGGCCGGTGCCCACCTCTCACCGGGCGAGCGCACCCGCGCCTTCCTCGCCGAGCTGATGGCGCTGGGCGTCAACTGCCTGATCCTCGACGAGCCCACCAACCACCTCGACGTCGAGGCCATCGAGCAGCTCGAGCAGGCCCTGGCCTCCTACGACGGCACCCTGATCCTCGTCACCCACGACCGCGCCTTCCTCGACGCCATCGAGGTCAGCCGGACGATCGACCTCACCCCAGTCGAGCGATGACCGCCGCGGCCATGTGGTCGGCATCACCGTCGGCTGGCCGGAGCACCAGCTCCGGGGCGACGGGCGCCTCGTAAGGGTCGTCGATCCCCGTGAAGCCGGTGATCTCCCCGGCTCGGGCCTTCTTGTAGAGGCCCTTCGGGTCCCGCTGCTCGCACAGCTCGATCGGGGTGTCGACGAAGACCTCGAAGAACGGCAGCTCGGCGGCCTCGTGCAACGAACGCACCCGGTCGCGATCGGCGCGGTACGGGCTGATCAGCGGCACGAGGGCCACCACGCCGGCGTCGGCGAGGAGGGAGGCGACGTGGCCCACCCGCCGGACGTTCTCGGCACGGTCGGAAGCGGAGAACCCGAGGTCGCCGTTGAGTCCGAGGCGGAGGTTGTCACCATCGAGGACGTAGGCCGGCCGGCCGGCTGCCACGAGCAGGCGCTCGACGGCCGTCGCCACCGTGGACTTGCCGGATCCCGACAGCCCGGTGAACCACACGGTGGCGCCGAGCGAGGGCCGGTGGGCGCGCGCCACGTGGCCGGGGTGCCAGGTGACGTCGTCGGTCACGCTCGGCCTAGCCGGCGCCGGTGGGGCCGAGGATCATGCCGGCGCCCACCGTGGTGTGGCTGGCCTCGTCGACGAGGATGAAGCTCCCGGTGGTGCGGTTGCGGCGGTACTCGTCGAAGAAGAGGGGCTGGGTGGTGCGGAGCGACACCCGACCGATCTCGTTGAGCGCGAGGGCCACGGCGTCCTCGTCACGGTGCAGCGTGTTCACGTCGAGCTGGTACTGCAGGTCCTTCACGACGGCCCGGGCCCAGCGGGTGGTGTGCTTGATGGCCAGCTTGGCGCCGTCGCGCAACCAGGTGTTCTCCGACATCCAGCAGACCATGGCGTCGATGTCCTGACCGACGTGGGGCTGGTTCTTCACCCGGGCGATCATGTCGCCGCGGCTGATGTCGATCTCGTCGTTCAGCGTGATGGTGACCGACATCGGCGAGAACGCCTCGTCCACCGGCCCGTCGGCGGTGTCGATGCTGGCGATGGTCGACGTGAACCCCGACGGGAGGACGACCACCTCGTCGCCCGGCTTGAACACGCCGCCGGCGACCTGGCCGGCGTAGCCGCGGTAGTCGTGGTGCTCGTCGCTCATCGGGCGGATGACGTACTGCACCGGGAACCGGGCGTCGATGAGGTTGCGGTCCGACGCGATGTGGACCTCTTCGAGGTGGTGGAGCAGCGAGCTGCCCTCATACCACCCCATGTTCGTGGAGCGGTCGACGATGTTGTCGCCGTGCAGCGCCGAGATGGGCACGAACTGCAGGTCGTGGATGTCGAGCTTCATGGCGAAGCTGCGGAACTCGGCCTTGATCTCCTCGAAGCGGTCCTGGCTCCAGTCGACGAGGTCCATCTTGTTGACGCAGAGCACCAGGTGCGGGATCCCGAGCAACGACGAGAGGAAGGCGTGACGACGGCTCTGCTCCACGATGCCCTTGCGGGCGTCGACGAGGATCAGGGCCAGGTCGGCGGTCGACGCACCCGTGACCATGTTGCGCGTGTACTGGATGTGCCCGGGGGTGTCGGCGATGATGAACTTCCGCCGGGGCGTGGCGAAGTAGCGGTAGGCCACGTCGATCGTGATGCCCTGCTCCCGCTCGGCCCGCAGGCCGTCGGTGAGGAGGGCGAGGTTGGTGTACTCGTCGCCCCGTTCGCGCGACGTGCGCTCCACCGCTTCGAGCTGGTCCTCGAAGATGGCCTTCGAGTCGTAGAGCAGCCGGCCGATCAGGGTCGACTTGCCGTCGTCGACGGAACCGGCCGTGGCCAGGCGCAGCATCTCGGTGACCGGGCCGCGGCTGGCGGTGCCGCCATCAGGCGAGGTGTCCCACTTGCTCATCAGAAGTAGCCCTCGCGCTTGCGGTCTTCCATCCCCGCTTCGGAGATGCGGTCGTCGGCACGGGTGGCGCCTCGCTCGGTGATGCGGGTGGCGGCCACCTCGGCGATCACGGCCTCGAGGGTGGCGGCGCTGGAGTCGACCGCCCCGGTGCAGGTGGCGTCGCCCACGGTGCGGAAGCGGACGGTGCGGGTCTCGAACTCCTCACCGGGCTGCAGCGTGACGTGCTCGGTGTCGGCGATCCACATGCCGTCGCGCTGGAACACCCGTCGCTGGTGGGCGAAGTAGATCGACGGCAGCTCGATCTCCTCGTCGGCGATGTACTGCCAGATGTCGAGCTCGGTCCAGTTCGAGAGCGGGAAGACCCGGATGTGCTCGCCAGGCCGGTGGCGCCCGTTGTAGAGGTTCCACAGCTCGGGCCGCTGGTTCTTCGGATCCCACTGCCCGAAGTCGTCCCGGAAGCTGAACACCCGCTCCTTGGCCCGGGCCTTCTCCTCGTCGCGCCGGCCACCGCCGAAGACGGCGTCGTAGCGACCCTCCTCGATCCCGCGGAGCAGCGTGGTGGTCTGGAGGCGGTTGCGGCTGGCCTTCGGGCCGGTGTCCTCGACCGAGCGACCGGCGTCGATGTCGTCCTGCACGCTGACCACCACCAGCCGGGCGCCCACCTGCTCCACCATGTGGTCACGGAACGCGAGGACCTCGGCGAAGTTCTCCCCGGTGTCGACGTGCATCACCGGGAACGGCACCTTGGCGGGGGTGAAGGCCTTCACCGCCAGGTGCAGCATGACGATCGAGTCCTTGCCACCGGAGAACAGCATCACCGGGCGCTCGAACTCCGCCGCCACCTCGCGGATGATGTGGATGGCCTCGGCCTCGAGCGCGCGAAGGTGGGTGAGCTCGTAGGTGGTGGACATGCGAGCGACCACGCTAAATCCCGACCCAACTGGTAAGCAATCCGTCTGACTCCGAACGACACCACCGACTCCGGCACCGCCGACCCCACGCCTGAGGACCACGCGTTCGCCCACCGCGCCGCGACCGCAGCTGGGGAACTGCTGCTCGAGGTGCGGGCGAACCTCGAGGGAGCACCGGCGTTCCACGTGGGCGACGAGGGTGACCGACTGGCCCACCACCTGCTGATGGACCTGATCCGCGAGGCCATGCCCGGCGACGGGGTGCTCTCGGAAGAGGGTCGGGACGACCTCCGGCGCCTCGAGATGCAACGGGTCTGGATCATCGATCCCCTCGACGGCACCCGGGAGTTCAGCGAGCCGGGCCGGCCCGACTGGGCGGTGCACGTGGCCCTCGCCATCGACGGCGTGGCCCGGGCCGGCGCCGTGGCCCTCCCGGCGTTCGGCCAGACCCTCGGCAGCCACCCCAAGCCGGTGGTGCCGGAGCGGGCCGAGGGCCCCTACCGGATCGTCGTCTCCCGGTCCCGTCCGCCGATGGCGGCGCGGATGGTGGCCGAGGCCGTGGGGGGCGTGCTCGTGCCGCTCGGCTCGGCGGGCGCCAAGGCGATGGCCGTCGTGCTCGGCGAGGCCGACGCCTACGTGCACGCCGGCGGCCAATACGAGTGGGACAACGCCGCGCCGGCGGTGGTCGCCCAGGCGGCCGGCTTGCACGTGAGCCGCATCGACGGCAGCCCGCTGCGCTACAACACCCGCGACCCCTGGGTGCCCGACATCATCGTGTGCCGCCCCGAGCTGGCCGAGGCGTCCCTGAAGGTCCTCGAGGGCGTCTGGGGCGGCTGAGCCACCCGCGTTGGAGCGTCCACGCGGAGCCGAATTCCAGTTTTGGCAACGCGCAATGCCAAACTTCCGGGATGGGAGCCACCGGGGACCGAGCAGCCGACCTCCACCAGGGGAGCTTCAGCGACGAACCCCCGTGGCTCGTCGACCCCGAGGCCATGACGTGGCGACGAGCCATCCCCGGCCTCCGCCGGCAGCTCGAGCGTGACCTCCCCCGCCTCATCGCGCCCAGCAAGGTGCCGCCCGGCCAGCGGGTGATCCGCACCGTCGTCCTCATCGGGACGGCCGTGGTCACCTGGGCCGTCGGGGCTCGCCGCAAGGGCGGCGACACCTCGATCGGCGACCTGGCCCGACGCCTCCGCCTGGCCGCCGAGCGCCTCGGCCCCACCTACATCAAGCTCGGCCAGATCATCTCCTCGGGCGAGGGGATCTTCCCGGCGCCGCTCGTGGAGGAGTTCAAGAAGTGCCGCGACCAGGTGCCGCCCGAGCCCTTCGACGTGGTGCGCGACGTGGTGGAGGGCGACCTCGGCCGGCCCCTCGAGGACGTGTTCTCCCGCTTCGACCCCACGCCCCTCGCGGCAGCGTCCATCGCCCAGGTGCACCTGGCCACCCTCCACACCGGCGAAGAGGTCGTGGTGAAGGTGCAGCGACCGTCGGTGGGCCACCTCGTCCACCGCGACCTCCGCGTGATGGCGTGGGTGGCACCGTTCCTCGTCGGGCGCATCCCGGTGAGCGCGCTGGCCAATCCGCCGGCGCTCGTCGAGGTGTTCGCCAACACCATCACCGAGGAGCTCGACTTCCGCATCGAGGCCGAGAACATGCTCGACGTGGCCCGGTCCTTCGCCGACCTCGGCCAGCGGGACTACGTGATCCCCCGCCCCCACCCCACCCTCGTCACCCGCCGGGTGCTCGTGATGGAGCGGCTCTCGGGCTTCAAGTTCGACGACGTGGTGGGCATGAAGGACGCCGGCGTCGACACCGAGAAGGTCGTCCGCACCGGGATGATCGGGTTCATGGAGGGCGCCATGATCCA
>JALYWQ010000257.1 GCA_030852625.1 Actinomycetota bacterium | reverse complement strand
CCGGGGCCCCAGTGGCGGTGTGGGTTTGTGGGACGGGTCAGCCGACCGGGAGCGTGGTGTCCGGGATGATCGGCTCGGGCAGGGTGCCGCCGTCGTCGACCGGCGGGGTGTTGTCGTCCTCGACCGTGGTCGGGGTGGTGTCCTCGACCGTGGTCGGGGTCGTGTCCTCGACCGTCGTCGGGGTGGTGGGCTCCGTCGTCGTGGTGGTCTCCTCGGGGGCCTCGACGACCACGTCGATCGGGGCGGCGACGGTGATCGGGTCACCGATGGCGCCGAGCGTGGTGGCACCGTGGGCGAAGACGTAGACCTTCACGGTCTTGCCCTCGGGGATCGGCGCCAGCGCCAGCTGACGGGCCTCGGGCCCGGTCTGGTGCCAGCCGGCGAAGGTGCCGTCGATGAGCACGATCACGTCGTAGCCGGCGACCGGCTCCTGGTGCTCGGTGGCGGCACCCCAGGTCACGACGGTGAGGGTGTCGAGGTCCCAGGCTGCGGCCCATGGCACGACCGGACCGCCGGCGAGGGACTCGCCGTCGCCGGTGTCGGTGTCGACCTTGGCGACGTCGCCCATGCCCTGGGCGGTCCAGGCGAACACCCAGACCTCGAGGGACTGGCCGTGGCCCAGGCCGGTGAGCACGGCGGACCGGGCGTCGGAGCCGACCGACCGGAAGGCCACGATGGCACCGTTGTCCTTGGCGAAGGCGGCCACGCTGTAGGCGACGACGGGTGCGCCGTTGTCAGCCGCGGGGGCCCAGGAGACCCGGACCTTGCCCCGGTCGACACCGACGGTGCCCGAACCGGATTCGACGACGACGTCGGCGGGGGCGTCGGCGACGGTGGCGGCCGGACCCTCGGCGTCGGCGGCGGCGGCCACCGGCACGCTGGCCTGGCTGCGACCGGCGGGGGTGATCGGCTGGACCTGGACGTCGTAGTCGTCGTCGGCGTCGAGGCCGGCGAGGGAGGTCGACCGTACGTCAGCGGCGACGATGGAGTGGCCGGCGAGGTCGCCGTCGACGTCCTCGTCCTCGCTGTCGATGGTGGCGGTGACCTCGTAGAGGACGGCCTCGGCGGCGAGGGCCTCGGGAACGGTCCAGTCGACGGTGACGCCGTCGGGGCGTTCCGTGACCTCGGTGACGACCGGTACCTCGGCGACGGGTTCGGCGGGTTGAGCCTGGGCCAGCCTCGGAACGAGGGCCAGCGCCAGGGCGGACAGGGTGAGCAGACTGGTGCGGCGGTTCATGTGACCAGCGTGACGACTGTCGCCTTCGACCGCCATGGGCCATCGGACCCAAAAGCCCCCTAGTGCATCGGGCAAACTCGGCGATATGGCGCACGACGATCGACCGACCATCGGGCTGCTCGAGGGGATGGCGACCACGCGGGCCATCCGGCGGTACGTGGAGGAGCCGATCCCCGAGGAGGATCTGGCCACGATCCTGTGGCACGCCACCCGAGCGCCCTCCGGCTCCAACCGACAGCAGTTCCGCTTCCTCGTCCTCCGGAACGGGCCCCGAGCGACCGAGGCCCGACGGATCCTCGGCGAGTCGTTCCGAGCCGGGTGGGCCGACAAGCGCCGGGGTGAGGGCTACGACGAGGGGTCCGGCAAGCAGGCCGACTCACCGAAGGCGCGGATGGCGCGCTCGATGGAGCACTTCGTCGACCGGTTCGAGCACACACCGGTCGTGGTGCTGGCCTGCTACGAGCGCCATCGCCAACCGAACCCGTACGAGGGGGCCAGCGTCTACCCGGCGGTGCAGAACCTGCTCCTCGCGGCGCGGGCCCTCGGCTACGGCGGGGTGATGACGATCTGGCACGCCTTCGTGGAGGACGACCTCCGGCGGATCCTCGACATCCCCGAGGACGTCGCCATCGGCGCCACCATCGCGCTCGGCAGGCCGCAGGGCCACCACGGACCCGTCCGGCGCCGCCCGCTCGGCGAGCTCGTCTACGAGGACGGCTGGGGCGACACGGCCCCGTGGGCCCTCGATCCCGAGGGGACCCGCTTCACCGCCGCCGGCCCGCCGAAGGGCCCGGGCACGACCTGAGCCTGTGCGTTGAGCTGTGACCAAGCGGTGGACAACCGAGCGTCGTTTGGGGACAACGGAAAAGGTTCGGGGATAACCCTGGGGATCTCGCGATTCCCCATTGACGACGGTTCACGAGAGGTCCAATGTCGGCTTCACCGCAGCGGAACGGAGCGCTGAAGGAACCGGGAGGCGACCCGAGGCTTCGGCCGAGGGAGAAGCACCAGGGGAGCTCAGGCCACCACCGCCAAGGAGGACGAGCAAGCCACCGCCGTCCGACGAGGGGAGCGCAAGCGAACCGACTCGGGCGTCCCACAAGGTGGTCGGGGGCAACTTCGACAGACCGGTGGGAGGGGGACCAGAGCACCTCGGTGCGACGGAACCCCAAAAGGGGCATCGCCCGCCAGAGCTTCGGCTCCGACGGGCGATGTTGGGTGATTCGGACGTGAGGCTAACGCCCCACCAAGATCGCCTGGTGGACCTCGTCTGCTGGTGGCCCCGGCCGCCGGGTGGCTTCGGCCGCTCTGGCGCCGGGGTCACCCTCGTTTTCGGGCCTGGTCGGCGCCACGGCTGGTCGAGAGCGATCAGTCGGTGCGGCCCTTGCGCCGCTGCTCGGCCCGGGCGACCTTCGAGCCCTTGCGCTCCCACGTGCGACGGGCGGCCTCGTCGGCTCGTCGAGCGGCGGCGGCGGCTTCGGCCATGAGCTCCCGGTAGTCCTCGAGGCGGGCCGGGCTGAGCGACCCGTCCTCCACCGCGGCGGCCACCGCGCAACCAGGTTCGCCGGTGTGCCCGCAGTCGGTGAACCGGCACTCGAGGGCCAGGTCGTCGATGTCGGTGAAGGTGGCCTCGACGCTCTCCTCGTCGCCGGCCAGGCCCACCTCGCGGATGCCGGGGGTGTCGATCACCACGCCGCCGCCGGTGAGGAGGTGCAGCTGGCGGTTGGTGGTGGTGTGGCGACCCTTGCTGTCGTTCTCGCGCACCGCGCCGGTGTCGGCCACCTCCTCCCGGAGCAGGGCGTTGACCAGGCTCGACTTCCCGGCTCCCGACTCGCCGAGCAGGACCGACGTGTGGCCGGCGATGCGTTCGAGCACCTCGGCCACGCCCACCCCCGTCTTCGAGGCCGTCACGAGCACGTCGAGGCCGGGGTGGTCGGCCTCGAGCGTGGCCAGCACCTCGGGGAGGTCATCGGCGACGTCGGCCTTCGTGAGCACCAGCACGGGCACCGCTCCGGCGTCCCACGCCAGCGCCTCACCTCGCTGGATGCGCCCGGTCCGCACCGGACGGTCGAGGCCGCAGACGAGCAGGACCAGGTCGACGTTGGCCGCCAGCAGCTGCGTCCCCTCACCCCCGGCCGACCGCCGGCGGAGGAGCGAGGTCCGGTCGAGGATGGCCACGATGTGGTCGCCGTCGAGCGCGATCCAGTCCCCCACCAGCGGCGCGTCGATCCCCCGCCGTAGCGGGACCGACCGCTCCCCTGCCGGAGTGCGGACCGTCACCGCCACGCCGTCGTGCCGGAGCACCCGCCCCGGCTCGGCCTCCGGTCCGCACTCGGCGAGCAAGGCCTCCCACCGGCCGTTCCACCCGAGCGCCTCGATCGGCCCGGTCATGCGAGACCCACTGGGGCGCCATCAGGACGCGAAGGGGCCCCGAGCGCACGCCCGGGGCCCGTCCGCGTACGCATGTCGTTGGCTACGAGGCCGGCCACACGCCCTTGTTGAGCTTCGGGGCCTGACTCGGGGTCATGACGGCGTCCTTGAAGCCCTTGAGCGGGGTGATGCGGGCCTTCTTGGAGGCCTTGATCTTGATGGTCTCGCCGGTGGCCGGGTTGCGACCCATGCGGGCGGCCCGCTCGACCTTCGAGAACTTGGCGAAGCCGGTGATGGCGACCGGCTCACCCTTCGACACCACCGCGGTGGTGACGTCGGTGAAGCCCTTCAGCACCGCGTCGACGGTCTTGGCGTCGACCTCCGTCTGGGCGGCGATGGCCTTGACCAGATCACGACGGTTCATGGTTGGTTGTCCTCCATTGGACGTAGACGTTGTTCAGCTGGACGAGTCTGCCCGCTCGAGGACCACTGCGCGCGGATCTAGCCCGATTTTCCTACCTTTTTGCGCGCGGGCCTGGGCGGCGGTTTCGGCGCTCCGTCGACCGGCACGGTGGGCGTTCCGGCGTTGCGCTCGATGTCGGCCTGCGTCTGGAGCTGCACCGCGGCTGCTCGCTCGAGCTCGGCCCGGGTCGCCACGCCAACGGGTACGAAGTCGGGACGGAACTCCGGCTCCGGGAGGCCCGAGGTGCCCTCGACGTCGAGGTTGGGCAGCAAGCGGTCGAGCCAGGCGGGGAACCACCAGTTGGCGTCGCCGAGCAGGCGCATCGATGCCGGCACGAGCAGCATCCGGACGATCGTGGCGTCGACGAGCACCGCCACCGCGAGGCCGAGCCCCATCATCTTGATGATCGGGTCCTCCCCGGCGATGAAGCCGAGGAACACGAAGATCATGATGAGCGCCGCCGAGGTGATGACCCGGGCCGTGGAGGCCAGGCCGACGATCACCGAGAGGGTGTTGTCCTTCGTGCGGACGTACTCCTCGCGCACCCGGGAGAGGAGGAAGACCTCGTAATCCATCGACAGGCCGAAGAGCACGGCGAACATGAACATCGGGATCACCGACACGATCGGCACCGTCTCCCGCAGCCCCACGAGGTCCTTGAGCCAGCCCCACTGGAACACGGCCACGACGACGCCGTAGGACGCGCCCACCGACAGCAGGTTCATGACGGCCGCCTTCAGCGGGACGAGCACCGAGCGGAACACGGCCATCAGGAGCAGGAACGACAGCCCGACGACGCCGCCGATGAACCACGGGAAGCGGGCCGAGATGCGGTCGCCGAGATCGATGAACGTGGGTGACACCCCGCCGAGGAGGGCCACGGCTCCGGTGCCCTCCACCACCGACGGCACCGTCTCCTCCCGGATCCGGTGGACGAGCTCCGTGGTCTCCTCGGCCTGCGGCGCGCTGGCCGGGATCACGAGGATGATGGCGGCGTCCCCACGCTCGTTGCGGGTCGGCGGTGCGGCGACCTCGACACCCTCGTCGGCGGCCAGCGCCTGTTGCAGGAGCTCAGGCGTCTCGGCCCCGCCCTCGGAGAGGTCGATGGCAAGCACCATCGGGCCGTTGAACCCCTCCCCGAACCCCTCCTCCACGAGGTCGAACGCCCGGCGGACCGACGTCGACTCGGCGTAGGTGCCGGCATCGGACTGGCCGAGCCGCATCCTCGTGACCGGCGCCGAGAGCACCAGGAGCACCACCACGCCGGACACGAGGTAGCGCCACGGGTGATCGGAGACCGTGGTGGCCAGTCGCTCCCACCCGGTGCGAGGAGCGTCGGCGCCCAGCCGGACCAGGCGTTCCACCCGGTCGGCGTAGCGGGCCTCGCGATCCCGCACCGACTTCAGGGATGCCACGGCCAGCTTGTCGCCGGCGAACCCGAGCAACGCCGGGAGCAGCGTCACCGACGCGGCCACCATCACCGCGACGATGACCGCCGCGGCGTACCCCATCGACGCCACGAACGGCACCTGCGCGAGCACCAGGCCGCAGATGGCGATGACCACCGTGCCGCCGGCGAACACCACGGCCTGGCCCGAGGTGGCGTTGGCTCGACCGGCCGACTCCTCGACGGTCATCCCCGCCAACAGGTGCTGGCGGTGACGGGTGACGATGAACAACGCGTAGTCGATGCCGACGCCGATGCCGATCATCGACCCGAGCAGGGGCGCCGCAGACGCCACGTCCATCAGCAGCGCGAGGAACGAGACGAGGGCGGTGCCGGTCGCCAGGCCGAAGAGGGCGATGCCCACCGGTAGGCCCATGCCGGCGAGCGAGCCGAAGGCGAACAGGAGGATCACCACGGCGGCCACCACGCCGATGCCCTCGGCAGCGCTGGTCTCGGGCTTCGTGAGGTTGAACACAACGTCGCCGCCGACCTCGGTCCGGATGCCCGCGGCCCGGGCCGGCTCCAGCGCTTCCTCGAGCGCCCGCACATCGGCGTTGGTGACGTCGATCTGGTTGATGTCGAACAGGACCTGCACGAGCGTCGTGCGGTCGGCCACGGGGCTGTCGGGCTTCAGCAGGCCGGCCGGCAGGACGATGGGATCCGGGAGGATGTGGTCCACCTGCTGGATGGCGGTGACGGATTCGGCCACCGCCGACGCGAACGGCTCG
>JALYWQ010000236.1 GCA_030852625.1 Actinomycetota bacterium | reverse complement strand
CGGTCTCTGGAGCATCGGCCCGTCGGGCGGCGGCATCGAGGGCGGCGGTCTGCTCGGCATCGAGCCGAGCCCCACACGACCCCAGCACGAGTGCGAGCGCGATGGTGACGGCGAGCCGCGCTCCCCTCCCCGCGTGCTGCCGACGCTTCCCGCCCAGGGAACCTCCCCTCAGCTGCGCCCGGCCAGGTGGTCCTCGAGCGCCTCGTACCCCGCGTTGTACCCCGGCGTGAAGGTAACCCCCGGACCGCCGTGGCACCCCGCCCCGCTCAGGTAGAGCCCGTCGACCGGCAACGGCATGTCGATCCAGCCCTTCGGCATGGGCCGGAACTGCCCCATGAGGTCGGGATGGATCAGCCCCTGACAGAAGTCGCCCGCGGGCGCCGAGAACATCGTGTCGTAGTGGAACGAGGCGAAGGTGGTGTGGCGGATGAGGATGTCGGGGAAGTTCGGGGCGAGGCGGGTGAGCTTGTCGATCACCTTCTGGGCCATCTCGTCCTTCAACCGCCCGTGGAGTGACGGGTCGGCCTCCACCGGGAAGTAGAAGGCGAACGCGCTCATCGCGTGCTTCCCGGGTGGCGCCATGCTCGGGTCGTAGATGGTGGGGATCTGCGCACCGAACGACGGGTCCTCCGGCAGGATGCCCCGGCGGCAGTCCTCGAAGTGGCGCTGCATGTCCTCGGCCGACGCGAAGTAGCTGAGCGACGCCTGCATCTCGGGCTTGTTCAGGAACTCGTAGGGAGCGGCGTACTCCGGCAACCCGTCGAGCGCGAAGTGCATCTGCACGTACGCCGCCCGGTGGTCGACGTTGCCCAGTCGCTCGCGCATCGGCTCAGGAATGTCGCAGTCGAGGAGCTGCTCGAGGGTGACGCCGGGGTCGATGTTGGACAGCACCATCGGTGCGGTGATCACCTCGCCACCCTTCAGCTCCACGCCCGTGACGCGTCCGCCGTCGGTGAGGATGCGTTCGACCTTCGTCTTGAGGCGGACCTCGCCGCCGTGGCGCTCGAAGAGGCGCTGCACGTGCTGACCCAGCGCACCGATCCCCCCGTCGAGCTTCTTGAGGAGCCGGGTGTCGGGGGTGGACGCCAGGGCGAAGGCCAGGCAGGTGGCGCTGCCCGGGGTCCAGGGCCCCTTGTAGGTGGAGTTCACCGCGAGGAATGCCAGCATGGCCCGGAGCATCTTGTGCTTCTCGGGATCGGGGAAGAAGCGGTCGAGCACGTCCATGCAGCTCCCGAAGAGCATGTCCTGGATCGCCTGCCGCTCCTTCTCGCTGTTGGCCTCGGCGAACATCTGGTCGACGGTGCGCGGCGGCGTGCGCACCTCGAAGCGGCCGAGGGCCCGAGCGGGTGCGTCGGCCCACGCCATGAGCTCGGCCATGCCGAGCATCGCCTCGGCCCCGTGCTTCTGCGACACGTGGTCGAGCATCTGCACCGGATCGCTGTAGAAGACCATCGGTTCGTCGGCTTCGGTGCCGATGTTCACCGACATGATCTCCGTGTCCATCGTGGGGCAGGCGTCGAGTCCGAGATCGTCGATGACGGTGGGCGAGATCGGGAACAGCACGGACCCGGCGATCTCGAACCGGAAGCCGTCGAAGAGGTCGACGGTGGAGGCCATGCCGCCTGAGTAGTGGTTCTTCTCGAGGACCAGGGTGCGAGCACCCCCTCGCTGGAGGATCGCCGCCGCGGTGAGGCCGTTGTGGCCACCGCCGATGACGATGGCGTCGTAGTCGGGCACGTTGCTCCTCGGACTGATGGGTCAGGTTCGGAAGTGAGAGGTGGACGGCGACAGCGTGAGGCGATCGGCCTGGTCGGGGTGCACCCGGAGGGCGCGGGCGAAGAGGTCGTCCTCGGACTCGCGCCGCTCGGGGTCGTCGATGCACACGTCGATCGGGCAGACGTAGGCGCACTGGGGCGAGTCGGAGAACCCCACGCACTCGGTGCAGAGCTGGGGATCGATCTCGTAGCGGTCCTCGCCCATGGCGATGGCCGAGTTCGGGCACTCGGGCTCACACGCATGGCAGCTGATGCACTCGTCCGTGATCATGATCGCCACCCTGGACCCCCTTGGTCAGCGCCGGAGCGAGCGTGTCATGACACTCACAATTGTGTCAAGACTGACATCTTCTCCCCGAGGTAAGCCGCCGACAACCCGTCCGCCACGTCGGCCGGCTCCCCGAGGAGCACGATCGAACCCCGAACCAGCACCGCCACGTAGTTGGCCACGGCCAGTACGGCGGTGGCGAACTGCTCCACGACCAGCACCGATACGCCCTCGTCGGCCAGCTGGGCGACCTGCTCGTACAGCTCCCGGACGACCTTCGGCGCCAACCCCATGGACAACTCGTCGAGGAGGAGGACCGACGGGTCGACCGAGAGCCCGCGGGCCAGGGCGAGCATCTGCTGCTCGCCGCCCGAGAGGGACCCGGCTCGTTGGTGACGCCGCTCCCCCAGCCGCGGGAACCGGGCGTAGGCCCGGGTTTCGATCTCGTCCAGCGAACGGGTGCGGCCGTGGGTGGCCATCTGGAGGTTCTCCCGCACCGTTAGGGCGGGGAACACGCCCCGACCTTCGGGGATGGTGCAGACACCGGCCCGGGCCAGGTGCTCGGGACGGCTCCCGTTCACGTGGGTGCCGGCGACGTGGACGCACCCTGCGGTGGGTACGACCTCGCCCGAGAGGCAACGCAGCGCCGTGGTCTTGCCGGCACCGTTCGGTCCGAGGAGGGCCACCACAGACCGGTGGGGCACCACCAGGTCGACACCGTGCAGCACCTCGACCCCGCCGTACCCCGCTCGCACGCCCCGCAGCTCCGCAAGGTGCGCGGTGACGGGCATCAGGCCGCTCCCGGGCCCCGCGGGTCGGCCAGGCCGGATGCCACATAGGCGACCGCCTTGGCCAGCAGGTGCTCGAGCTCGTCCTCGGCCAACGATCCTCGCCGGCCCCATACGTCGAGCGAGCTGATCAAGGCCGCGGCGAGGACGTTGCCAGCCACGGCGGCGTAGAGGTCGCTGTCCCTCGCACCCTCGAGCCGCCGGGCGGCGTGGGCTGCGATCTCGTGGGCGAAGGCGCCCTGCACCACGCGGAGGTGGGCGAGGGCCCGTTCCTTGCTGAGGATGCTCTGGCGCATCTGGGCGGCCTGCCGCACGATCTCGACGTCGTCGGGGTACGACTGCACCGCCACCACGACCGACGTGATGAGGTCCTCGTCCCGCGGTCGCATGGCCAGGGCCGCGGCCAACCAGTCGAGCCGATCCTCGTAGTCCTCGAAGAGCACCGCTTCCTTCGTGGGGAAGTGGCGATAGAAGGTGCGCTCGGTGACGCCGGCGGCCTCCGCGATCATCGACGTCGCGACGGCATCGAACCCGTCCTGGGCGAACAGCTCGAGCGCTGCCCGCTTCAGTGCGGCCCGCGTGGCCAGCCGCTTCGCCACGTGCCGGTTCTCGACAGCCACGCGGTCACCCTACCCACGTGCGCACACGATGTCGCCAGTGCCACGATCGCGACAGCGCTGACATCGGATGGGCGACGGGGTCAGCGGCTCCGACGCCGGGGGCGGGCCGGCATGGCTGCGACGGCGTTGGCATCGGCGACCGAGGAGGCGGCGAGCACCTGGTCGAGGAGATCGTCGAGCTCGTGCTCGGACGGGGCGAGCTCGATCACCTCGGGGTGGCGCAACGACGCCGCCAGCACCTCGTCGCCCTGCCCGAGGAACGCCGCCAACTGCTCGATCGAGCTGGCCACGCAGTAGCCGTCGGCCCCGGCATCGAGCGTGCGGGCGACCGGACCACCGAAGCTCAGCCCGAAGGCGGGGTCGTCGAGCTCCACCACGAGCAGCCGCGCGAGCGGGAACGCCCGCTTCAACTTGTCGATGAGCTGCCGGCTCACCGGCGGGGAGACGACGAGCTCCTCGCTGCCGTCGGCCACGCGGATGTCGACGATGCGGACGTCCTCGCCCACAGTTCGCCGGAGCACGGCCTTGGCCGCGGCGTTCATCGGGAACGCGGTCACGACGCGTCGGCCCCCACAGCGAACGATCTCCCCCGGCAAGACCCCCAGTCTGGCTTATGGCGAAGCCGAAGGGGGGATGCTCCAGTCCGATCCGCTCAGGCGCCCTGGCCGGTGGCCTCCGCCCGGCTGACCACGAGCACCGCGATGTCGTCGGACCGACGCGGTTCGAGGCTGGCGGCGTGCTCGAGCAGCTCGCGGGCCAGCTCGGAGGCGGTGCCCCCGCGCTTGAGGAAGGTGTCGAGCTCGTCCTCCCCGAAGAGCGGATCGCGCTCGATGAGACCGTCGGTGAACACCACCACCGCGTCACCGGGCCGGAACGGCACGCGGGTGACCGGGGCCGGCTTCGTGCCGTAGCCGAGGGGCGAGTGGAAGGTGCCGACCCGTTCCACCTGCCCGTTGGAGATCAGCCGAGCCTGCTGGTGGCCGGCGAGGGTGACGGCCAGCTCATCGGTGGCCGAGCTGTAGCTGGCGATCACCATCGTGCAGTAGAGGTCGCTCGAGTCGCTGACGAGCGCGGTGTTGGCGACGTCGGCGATGTGGCCGGGATCGGGATCGTGCAGGGCGGTGGCCCGGGCCGCGTAGCGGGACAGGGAGGTGACCGCGGCCGCCTCGGCGCCCTTGCCGCACACGTCGCCCAGCACCGCCACCCAGTCGCCGACGCCCACCGGGAAGAGGTCGTAGAAGTCGCCCGCCACCTGGTCGTCGCTGGCCGGGACCAACCACGCCGCGGCATCGAAGCCGGGCAGATCCGGGAGGGTCGGTGGAAGGAGCGTGGTCGACAGGGTGCGGGCGATGCGGTCTCGCTCGGCGAACGCGCTCTCGAGCTCGAGGAGCTGCACGGCCTGCCGCTCCTCGGCGATCGCTCGTTCGAGGGCGTTGGCGAGCAGCTCCGCCACCACGGCATAGGTGCCGCGCAGCGCCTCGAGCGGCTGCGGGGCGAGGAAGTGCATCGACAGCAGGCCGACCGTCTCGTTGGCGTGGAACGGGATGGCCGCGAAGGAGCCCGACGGGTAGATGCGCAGCACCCCCTCGTCGGGGCGCTCGGCGGCGAAGTCGTCACGATCGTCGACCAGCGCCGCCTCGCCGGCCAGGACGTCTCGGAGCCAGGGGCTGGAGCGGATGTCCACCTCCTCGAGGGCCGCCAGGCCCTCCGGGTTGACGTTCCGGGCGGCGAGGAAGCGCAGGTGGTCGTCCTCGAGGACGGCGACCGACGCGGTGTAGGGCCAGGCGGGGATGTCGAGCTGGTCCAGCACGGCCTCGGCCACCTCGGCAGGCGTGCGAGCCGCCGCCAGCGTGGTCGACAGGCGCACCACCCGCTCGAGGTGCTGACGGTCCTCCTCCACCGTCTCCCGCTTGGCGGCCTCGGCATCGACGAGCCGCTGACGCTCTACGTCGAGGCCCCGCACGTCCTCGACCACCTGTTCGATCTGGCGGACGAGCAGGCTGACGCCGATCCAGAACGCCGCCATCGATGCGAGGGCCAGCCCGTCACGCCCGTCGTCGATCGCCCAGGAGGTCCGGGTCGGCACCGCGAGGTACCAGTAGGCGACGAAGAGCACGGCGCCGGTGAAGGCACTGGCCCGCCACCCCGACGTGGCCGCCACCAGGACGATCCCGATCACGAGGAAGGGGCCCATCCGGACCTCGGGGGCGTCCTCGAAGACCAGCAACGGGATGCAAAAGACGACGGAGGCCACCACGGCCGCGAGCGCGCGGTGCCAGGGCCGCCGGACGGTGAGGAGCCATCTCGGGATGAGCTCGTCGAACCGGCCGTCCGGTGCCCTCATGCTGCCATCAGATCAAATCCCACGTGCCCGCGCCACGGCGCCGATCCTAGGACCGACCCAGGTCACGGACCACGCAATCACCTCCCGCGACCCTGGTAGACCACGTTCGATGTCGTCGCCTCGCGAGTACCGCCAACACCGCTTCACCCCGCCGCCGGGCTCCACCGAGCTCCTCGTCGTGCGTCACGGGGAGTCGGCCGCGGCCCGGGACGACGCGACGTTCGACCTCGTCGACGGCCAGGGCGATCCCGAGCTCCACCCGGAGGGCCGGCGCCAGGCCGAGCTCGTGGCCGACCGCCTCGAGCACGAGCCCCTCGACGCGCTCTACGTCTCGACCCTCCGTCGCACTGCGGAGACCGCCGCTCCCCTCGCCGAACGACGGGGCCTCACCCCCACCGTGCTCCCCGACCTGCGGGAGGTGCACCTCGGGGAGTGGGAGGGTGGCCTCGTGCGGAAGCACACCATGGAGGGCCACCCGCTGGCGCTGAAGATCCAGGAGGAGGAGCGCTGGGACGTGATCCCCGGGGCCGAACCGGCCGACCTCTTCCGGGCACGAGTGCAGCGGGCCATCGCCACCATCGCCGAGCGGCACCCTGACCAGCGGGTGGCGATCTTCACCCACGGCGGCTGGATCGGCGAGGCCTTCGCCATCGCCACCGGGTGCCGGCCGTTCGCGTTCATGGGGGCCGACAACGCCTCCATCTCCCAGCTCGTGGCCTGGGGCGACCGGCTCCTCGTGCGGCGGTTCAACGACACCTCCCACCTCACCGACGGCTTCAGCTTCGCCCCGCAGCCGCCCACCTAGTGTCCCGAGTCGCAGGTCATGCCGCGAAATCGCCGACCAGATTCGCCCCTGGCGGCGTCCTCGGTCTCGCATTCGCTGGTGGAGTGCCTCGCCCTGCGTCCTTGCCAGGAACGAATCTGACTCGCCGATTTCATCGGCGGACCCACGACTCGGGACACGAGCGGTAGAACATCGGCCATGACCGACGAACACCCCGCCCGGGCCATGTCGACGCGCTCCATGGACGCCGTGAAGCGCAAGGCCAAGGACGAGTGGGTGGCGCTGTTCGCCGACGACGGGTTCGTGCAGGACCCGGTCGGCGTGTCACCCCTCGACGAGGCCGGCGAGGGCCACCACGGCCACGCCGGCATCGCCGCGTTCTGGGACGCCACCATCGCCACCCTCGACGACGTCGGCTTCGAGATCCACGATTCCTTCGCGGCCGGCGACGAGTGCGCCAACGTGGCCACGATCGTGGCCTACCTCCCCGGCGGGATGGTGATGCGCACCGAGGGCGTGTTCGTCTACCGCCTCGACCCGGACGGTCGGCTGCACTCGCTCCGTGCGTTCTGGGAGTGGGACCGGGCCATGGCCACCATCGGCCCCCGGGACTGACCGGCCTGGCTCAGGCGGCCCGCAGGGTCCGCTCGAGGATGCCGAGCGTGGCCTTCAGTGCCGACTCCGGGATGATCGGCCACATGCCGGTGGCCTTCCACTGCTCGCCGATGTTCGACCAGTCGTAGATCGACGTGACGAGGGTGCCGCCGTCCGCCGGCTCGAGCCGGTAGGCGTAGAAGTGGCCGATGCTCGGGTGGTCCTTCCCCGAGACCTCCCACGAGATGTAGCGGTCCTGCTCGTACCCGGTGATGGTGACGATCACGTCGTACTTCCCCATCGGGAGGTCACCGAGCGCTTCCCGATCCATGTGGATGGTGAACGTGTCCCCGAGCGCCGTGGCCGGCTCGCCCGTGTAGCTCTGCAACATCCCCGAGGCATCGATCTGCACGTGGCCGGACGGGCTCGACACCACCCCGAAGATGGTGGCGGGATCGGCGGGGATGGTTCGCTGCACCTCGAAGCGCTCGGTCATGGCGGCATCTTGGCAGGGCCACATCGGCAACGCTCGTATATCGCTGATTTCTCATTTACAACCGAGTGCGCGACGGGGAAGGCATGATGGAGGCATGCCGGACCAGACCGCGCGGCCCCGACGGGGCCGAGGGCGCCCGCCGAAGTCCGAGGGCCTGGTCACCGCGCAGGCGCTCCTCGACGCCGCCACCGAGGTGTGCGCGGCGTGGGGGTTCGACAACACCACCCTGGCCCGGATCGCCGAGCGAGGCGGGGTGTCCCCCACCGCGATCTACAACCACTACGCCAGCCGCGAGGACCTCCTCTACGCCGCTGCGGTCCAGGGCCTCGACAGGATCACCACCCTGTCGGCCCGCGTGGCCGACCGCACCGATGCGGCCCAGGCCCTGGCATCGGCCTACCTCCGGCCGGAGCTGCAGCACACCCGACGGCTGCTCGTGGAGCTCCACCTCGCCAGCGCGCGCGACGAACGCCTGGCCAACCTCCTCGCCGAGTGGCACCGCTCGTGGACCAAGGTGCTCCTGGAGCGGATGCCGGCCGACCACCCGTCGCCCCAAGCGCGGGTGAAGGCGCTGTTCCTCCTCCTCCTCGGCCTCTGCCACTACGACGACCTGCCGGCGGTGCGCGCGTCTCGCGCCGAGGTCATCGAAGCGGCCGACCTGGCCGTGCAGGCCCTCGTGGCCACCGACCCCGCCTGACCACCTCCCAGCCCATCGATTGGGTCCGTCCGAAGGGGCCGACCTACCGTCGAACGATGCTGCGGACGACGCACACGAGCTCCGTCACCGAGGACCAGATCGACCACCTCGGACACATGAACGTGCGCTTCTACCTGGCCCACGCCTACACCGGCACAAGAGCGATGCTCGAGGCACTGCCCGGCTGGGCCGGCCCCCACCGGGTCCACGACTTCTACACCCGGCACCACCGCGAGCAGTTGCTGGGCAGCCCGCTCGTCGTGCGCAGCGCCATCCTGGGCGCCGACGCCGACGGCGTGCGGCTGCACCACGAGCTGGCCAACGCCGACACCGGCGAGCTGGCCGCCACGTTCGTGCACGTCGTGCTCCCCCTCGGCGAAGACGGCGAGCCGGCCCACCTCCCCGACGAGCTGCTCGCGGTGGCCAACGCCGAGGCCATGCCGGCACCCGACTACGCCGCCACCCGCACGATCTCGCTCGACGTCGACCTCCTCGAGGAGCCGCCGTCGCTCGAGGTGCTCCAGGAGCGCGACCTGGCCATGCGGAAGGAACGCCTGGTGCCGGCCGAGGAGTGCGACGAGCTCGGTCGCTACCGCGTCGAGCTGGCGCCGATGCTCAGCTGGGGCGGCGAACCGGTCGAGGGGCAACAGGAGGAGCTCCTCTACACCCTCGACGACGACGTCGTGATGGGGTGGGCGGTGATGGAGAGCCGCTGGCAGTTCGGGCGGCTCCCCCGCCTCGGCGACCGCATCCAGAGCTACGCGGCCACGGTGGCCGTGCACGACAAGGTGATCCACCGGGTCCACTGGGCCTTCGACCTCGACCGCCGTGACCTGGTGCTGGCCTACGAGTCCGTCAGCCTGGCCTTCGACACCGGCGCCCGGCGGCCCATCGCCATCCCGCCCCGGTATCGGGCTCGGCAGCTGGAGATCGTCCAACCGGACCTCGCGCCCCGGTAGCGTCGTCGGCCATGGATCGCGACACGGCGGCCGTCCATGGCTGAGATCCCCACCCCCTTCAGCGAGCTGCTGGCCGGCTACGGCACCACCACGCTCGCCGAGGGCGCCAACATCGAGTCGGTGTTCGCGCTGCTGAAGCTGCGCACCGAGGACGGCACCGCCACGTGGTCGGTCCGCAGCGGCGGCGTCCAGCTCACCGTGGAGGAGCTGCTGGGCGTGCTGGAAGGCCTCACCACCTCGATCCGGGGGAAGCTCACGAAGGGGTGGAAGGGCGCCGGTCAGGAGCCGCAGGCGAGCACCGGCGAGCACGGGCCGCCCACCCCGATCCCGTTCAGCGATCTGCTCGACGGCCTCACCACCATCGGCATCGTCGACGAGCACCTGATCGAATCGGTGTTCGCCGTGATCAAGGCCCGTCGCCCCGACGGCGTCCCGGCCTGGTACGTGCGGTCAGCCGAGATGAAGCTGAGCTCCGAGGAGATCCTCGGCGCCCTCGACGGCTACGCGGCCACGGTGCGCCAGGATCTCGCGGCGTCGTGGAAGTGGTGAGAGGATGCCGGCCATGACGACCGATCAGGCTGCTCCGACCCGGGTGGAGGTCTCCCGCTCCATCGCCTCTGACCCCGGCACGCTCTACGACCTCGTGAGCGATGTCACCAACATGGGTCGGTGGAGCCCGGAGACCACATCGTGCACGTGGGTGAAGGGCGCCACCGGGCCGGCCGTGGGCGCCAGGTTCCGCGGCGCCAACCGGGCCCGCTGGCGCCGGTGGTCCACCACGTGCACCGTGGTCGCCGCCGAGCCCGGCCGCGAGTTCGGCTTCGAGGTGACCCTCGGTCCGATCCCCATCGCCCGGTGGACGTACCAGTTCGAGGCCGAGGGCGACGGCACCCGCGTCACCGAGGTGTGGGACGACCTGCGGGCCAAGGTCCTCAAGAAGCCGTCGGCCGTCATCATGTCGGTGCCCGACCGTGCCGGCCACAACCGGGCCGGCATGGAGGCCACCCTCGACGCCCTCAAGCAGCAGGTCGAGCAGACGCCCTGAGGTCAGCGGTGGGCGTCGGGCTGGATGCGCAGCGCGCCGATCGCCGTGGCGAGCATCTCGTAGTGCCCGACGAGCATCACCAGCTCGATGATCTCCCGCTCGCTGAGCTGGGCCCGGAGCGAGTCCCACTGCGGGTCGGGGAGATCTTGCTGGTGGTGGAGGGTCTCGACGGCACCGAGGATGGCCGCCTCCCGCGGTGACCAGCCGTTGGCGGCCGGCCCCTCCCGAACGCGGTCGACGTCCGACGGCGTGACGCCGGCCTTGGCACCCAGGTGCACATGGTGGTCGAACTCGTAGCCGCACGACCGCAGGTGGGCCACGCGCAGGATCACCAGCTCCGTCTCGCGGCGGGGCAGCTTGCCGCCCGGCATGAGCCGGCCGGCGAAGTGGAGCCACCCGCGGAACAGCGGCCGGTGACGACCGAGGGTGAGGAAGAGATTGGGCGGGCCAGTGCCCGACACCCGACCCGACACCCGGCTCACCAGGTAGCCGAAGAAGCCGACCTCACGGCGGGAGCCGGGCGCGATCCGCGGCGCGGTTCCGGTCACGCGGAACGCTCGGGCTGCGGCGTGGTGAGCTCGACCTGCTCCTCACGGGCGATGCGCAGCACCTCGGCGATCCCCCGTCGGGTGCGGACCTCGACCACGCGCTGGGCGATCATCCGGGCCGGCAGGATCGGCTTGCCCCAGGCCGGCGCCACGATGCGCCGCGACCGTCGAGCGATGCCGTACTCGAGGGCGTCGATCCCCACCTTGAGCGGCGTGACCCCGGTGACGGCGCCGCTCCCCTTCAGGAACGCCTGCGCCGCTTCGGTGCCGAAGCCCCGGGTGGTCATGTCGGTGTCGAGCTCGGCGAAGTACGCCACGCCCACCTTGGCGCCGGTGTGGCGCACCTCCTGGCGGAGGGTGTTGCCGAAGGCCTCGACGGCGGCCTTCGACGCGCTGTAGGCGCCCATGAGCGGGAGGTGGACGGCGGCGCCGAGGGACGCGATCGCCAGGGCGTACCCCTTGCCGTGGCTCAGGTGGGGACCGGCCGCACGAAGGGTGTAGTAGCTGCCGAGCACGTTGACCTCGATGGTCCGCTCGAAGATGGTCGGGTCGCCGCCGACGAGGGGCAGCTGCGCCGCGATCCCGGCGTTGGCCACCACCACGTCGAGGCCGCCGAGCTCCGCCGCAGCAGCGTCGACCACCCGCTCCACGGCCACGCGGTCCCGCACGTCGAGGGGCCACGACGGCCCGTCGACCGACGCCGCCACCTGCGCCAGGAGGTCGTCCTCCAGGCCGGCCACCGCCACCCGGGCCCCCTTGCTGTGGAGGCGACGAGCGAGCTCGGCGCCGATGCCGCGTGCGGCACCGGTGATGAGGACCCGCCGGCCGGCGAGCGAGGGGACGGATCGAAGGGCCATCCCCCCACTGTAGATCCTCAACGCAATCCAGGAACAATCATGTTCCCCGATCAGTCCGCGGTCAGGATCCCTCCTTCACGTCGAAGCCGATCTGGCGACCGAGGTTCACCGGTCTGTAGTCCTCTGGCGCGGCGACCTCCACGATCGGGTCCTCGCGCTCGTCGAACTCGGTGCGCAGGGCCACCGACAGCACGGCGTGCATCGAGTACATCATCGTGATGTAGGCGAACTCGAGGATCTGTTCGTCGTCGAGGTGCTCGCGCAGCGCGTCGAATACCCCCTCGGCGACCCGGCCGTGCTGCAACACCAACGCGTCGGTGAAGGCCAGGAGGGCCCGCTCCACCGGCGAGAACAGGTCGGACACCTGCCACGACTTCAGCGCCTCGATCTTCTCCTCGGAGTAGCCGAGGGCTCGGCACGACTTGCAGTGCTGCGAGAACACGAACTGGCTCCCGACCAACCAGCCGGCGCGCGTCTGGCCGAGTTCGCGCAGGTCGCCCGTGATCTTGCGCTCGGGGCTGGCATAGAGGGCGAAGCCCCGGCAGGCGTGCTCCAGCACGTCGGGCGAGTTGGCGAACACCGTCCACCAGTCGCCGGGCGTGCCGGTGGCGGTGCCCGGTTCGGCGACCGGGTCCCGGTCGCCGAAGAGGCGCTTGTACATCGACCGGACGAACTTGGACTCGACCTCGTCGCGGGGGATCTCTCGGAGTCTGGGCACGGCGGGACGATACCGAAGGTGTGGTCCCGATCGAGCGGCCTGGACAAGCACGCGCGTGGTTTGCCTCCCTCGTCCCCGGCTGATCTGGTACGCAAGCTGTTCGATGGGCAGCTGAAGACGGGGGCCGAGATGAGCAGCGATCCGGACGGCATGCGGGGCCATGGAGCCGTCGTGACCGGCGGCGCGTCGGGCATCGGCCTGGGCTCGGCCCTGTCGCTGGCTGCCCGGGGGGTCGACATCGCGGTGCTCGACATCGATGCCGACCGGGCCGCCACGGCCGTGGCCCGCATCGAGGCCCTCGGGGTGCAGGCCGCACCGATCGTCGTCGATCTCCTCGACGGCGAGGCCACCACC
>JALYWQ010000226.1 GCA_030852625.1 Actinomycetota bacterium | reverse complement strand
CTCGGTGCCTTCCGCCAGAAGCTCACCGGCGAGCTGTCCACCGGCAGCCGGCGCATCGTCGACCTGGCCTGCATCCTGGCCCAGGACCCGCGGGTCCTCATGCTCGACGAGCCGTCCGGCGGCGTGGCCCAGAAGGAGACCGAAGCCCTCGGTCCCCTCCTGCTGCGGGTCCGCGACCAGGTGGGTTGCTCGGTGCTCGTCATCGAGCACGACATGCCGCTGCTCCGCACGATCTGCGACGAGATGGTCGCCCTCGAGCTCGGCGGCGTGATCGCCCAGGGCACCCCCGAGGAGGTGCTCGAGCACCCCGCGGTGATCGAGAGCTACCTCGGCACCGACGACACCGCGATCAACCGCTCCGGCGCTCGCTAGCTCGCAGTTCTAGCCCGGCGCCAGGGCCCGGGCCACGAGGTCCCGGTCGTGGTCCCGCATCTCGATGGTGGCGACGTGGGCCAGCCCGGCCGGGCTCATCTTGGCCACGGTCTTCTGGATGACGCTGATCATGTGGTCGTCGCCGAGCTGATCGGTCGTGGACGCCAACTGGGTCTGCAGGAACACCAGGCACAGCGCGTCCTCGTGGACCTGCACGGCCCCGTGGAGCTCGGAGCCGAGCCCCTCCTTGCGGATGATGCGCTGCACGTCGTCGATCACGCCGGCGTCGTAACCCACCCCCGAGAGGATGGCCCCGACCTCCTCGGCGTGCTGCTTCTTGAGCGTGGCCCGCCAGCGGAGGTAGCCGGCCCGACCCTCGGGGTAGCTGGCCCGAGGGATCGTCCACCGCCGGAGGTGGTGGGCCCGCGCGGCGATCAGCTGCGCCTCGGTGGCGTCGGGGTCGAGGCGGCGCACCCACTCGGTCATGAGCTCGGCGTGGGCCTGCTCCTTGGGGCGGACGACGCCGTCGATCTCGATGGTGAAGGGATCGTCGGCGTTGGCGGCGTCGATGGCTGCGATGGCGGCGTCGAACCGCTCGCTCACGGTCAGTCCTGCTGGTCGGCAGGACGGAGGTCGATGCGAAGGGTCAGGATCCCGTCGACCAGCTCCCCGGCGGCGTCGCCGATGATGGCGAAGTCCTGGAAGTCCCGTTGGGCCTGCTCGATGAACCGGGATCGCTCCTCACCGGCGACCGGGGGGAGCGGTCGGTTGCGCACCGCAGCGGCCCGGTCGCGGTAGCGCTGGAGCATGGCGTCGACGTCGAGCGTTGCATCCATCGCCCCGACCATATCCGCCCGCCGCGCCCACGAGGTCGGGGTCAGGGGTCGAGGAACACCGATCGCTGCGTGCGCGACGCCGGCCGCTGGGCCTGCTCGCGCGTGATCGGCTCCAGCGGCACCTCGACGGGCTGGGTGGCCTTCCAGTAGCGCCAGGTGAGGAGCCCCACGGCCGCTCCCATCACCGACAGCCCGCTCACGATCAAGAGGACCAGCTGGTTGTCGCTCAGGCCCCCGCCGCCCGTGCCGAGCTGCTCGGCCTCCGTCGTGGTGGTGGACTCGGCGCCCTCGGTGCCGTCGCCGGGCACGAGGAGGTCGACGCTGGTGCTGACCTGGAAGACGGTGGTCGTGACCCGCTCCTCGGTGGTGGGGGTGCGCTCGCGGGTGGTCTCGGTGGTGCCCCGGTCGTCGTCCTCGGTGGTCGTCGTGACGTCGTCGTCCTCGGTGGTGGTGGTGACGTCGTCGGGCGCACTGGTGCTCGACACCGGGATGCTCGAGCAGAAGGGGAACGGCGAGCACTGCCCACCTGTCTGGTTCGGGCGGGCCTGGGCCGGCACCGTGCCGAGGATCCCCACCGCAGCCAGGGCCACCGACAGCGCGACGACGAGCGTGCGAGCGCGACGTCGTCGTTCGGGTGCGGCCACGGATGCTCCTGCTGATCGCCGGGGGGAGGCGCAAACGGTAGCGCCTCGACCTCTCAGGTCTGGTGTCGCGAACAGGAGTAGGTGGTGCGGCCACCGATCGTGCGGCGCAGCAGCGGGGCCCCGTCCCGAGGGCAGCTCCCGCCCCGGATGCGAGCCACCTGCAGGTCGCCCATGTGGCTCCCCCCGCGTCGGGTGAGCAGCCGGATCGTGCTGCGGAGGGTGCGGTGGAGGTTGGTGACCTCGGCCTCGTCGAGGGAACGGGCCGGTCGGGCGGGGTCGATGCCGGCCCGCCACAGCGTCTCGTCGGCGATGAGGTTCCCGACCCCGGCGATGCGCCCCTGGTCGAGCAGCCAGGCCTTCACGGCCAAGCGGCTGGCGCTCAGCCCACGCCGCAGTTCCCCGACGGTGATCGACAGGGCGTCGGGCCCGAGCGCCGACAGGTCGGGGTCGAGGCTCACGCCGCCCAGTCGCCGGGGGTCGAGCATCCCGAGCGAGCCGCCGCCGTCGAAGCGGAGCCCGAAGCGGATCCACCCGGGCTCGATGCGCATCGAGGTGTACTCGAGCTTCTCGTAGGCCGGCTGCCCGTCGAGGAGGAGCCGGCCGGTCATGCCGAAGCGCAGTCCGAGGACCGGGCCATCAGTGGCGAGCAACAGCAGCTTCCCGATGCGGCGCGTGCCGGTGACGACCCGACCCCGCAGCGCGCTTCCCAGCTGGCGCGACGTGGCTCCGTGCTTCAGGAACCAGGCGTCGGAGGCGTCGACGCGCGCGATCTGGCGTCCGACGGTGGCGTCGGCCAGCTGGCGGTAGCGCTCCACCTCGATGAGCTCCGGCATCGCCTGACAGAGTGTCAGACCATGAGCTTGGTCTCGATCACCGACGGCGACGGCGTGCGGCTCCTCACCTGGAACCGCCCCGATGCGCTGAACGCCATGAACGACGAGCTGTGGGACGCCACGCGCGACGCCCTGCTCGGAGCCCAGGCCGACCCGGACCTGCGCTGCGTGGTGGTCACCGGCACCGGACGGGCCTTCACGACCGGGCAGGACCTGAACGAGATGCTGGCGCCGGTCGACCACGGCGACGATGAGCTCCACGGCTATCGCGGGCTCATCGGGGTGCTCGAGGAGTTCGACAAGCCGCTCCTCGCAGCGGTGAACGGGTTGGGCGTCGGCTTCGGCGCCACGCTCCTCCCCTACTGCGACATCGTGTGGATGGCCGAGAGCGCCCGGTTGAAGGTGCCGTTCCTCCCCCTCGGCGTCACCACCGAGGCCGCCGGCAGCCTGCTCCTGCCCCAGCGCATGGGGTGGCAGGCTGCCTCCCACTTCATCTTCACCGCTGGCTGGCTGTCGGCCCCCGATGCCGTGGCGAGCGGCCTGGCGTGGAAGGTGGTGCCGGAC
>JALYWQ010000195.1 GCA_030852625.1 Actinomycetota bacterium | reverse complement strand
GACCTGGCCCGAGGCGGGGCGCCCGCCGGCGCCACCTTCGAACGGGCCGACGCCCGGGCCCTCGCCTTCGATGCCGAGTTCGACGCCGCCATCTCCCTCTGCCAGGGGGCCTTCGGCCTCACCGGCGGACCCGGGGCTCCACTCGACGGCGACGGGGCCGTGCTCGAGGGCATGGCCCGGGCCTTGAAGCCCGGCGGGGTGTTGGCGGTGTCGGCGTTCTCGGCCTACTTCCAGGTGCGGTACCTCGAGGACCACGACACCTTCGATGCCGACGCGGGGGTGAACCACGAGCGGACGGTCGTGAAGGACCCGAGCGGCGCCGACGCCGAGGTGGACCTGTGGACCACCTGCTTCACGCCCCGGGAGCTGCGCCTCCTGGCCCGCCAGGTGGGCCTCGAGGTCCGGCACGTCTGGTCGGTGACCCCCGGCGCCTACGCCCAGGACCCGCCGTCGACCACGAGCGCGGAGTTCCTGTTGGTGGCCGCCCGGCCGTGACCGGGACGGGGAGGGGGGTGTAACCTGCCCGGCGGCTCGCGCGTCCGGCGCGGCCCTTGTCATTCCTGCAGTTTCCTGTCCCCTACATCCTGAAGGCCGATCCCTTGTCCATCGACTCCGAGCCCACCTACGAACCCAACCCCGAAGCCATCGATCCGGCACCCGCCGGCTTCGGCACCTTCGCCGAAGACGGCACCTACACCCCCCGCCAGATCGCCCTCGACGACCTGGGCGGCAGCTTCGGAGACGCCATCGACGGCACCATGGTGTCGGTCGAGGACGGGCAGCTCGTGGAGGGCACGGTCGTCAAGGTCGACCGCGACGAGGTCCTCCTCGACATCGGGTACAAGTCGGAGGGCGTGATCCCCAGCCGTGAGCTGTCGATCCGCAACGACGTCGATCCCAACGAGATCGTCGGCCTGGGCGACAAGATCGAAGCCCTCGTCCTCACCAAGGAGGACAAGGAAGGCCGCCTCGTCCTGTCGAAGAAGCGGGCCCAGTACGAGCGGGCCTGGGGCGACATCGAGCGGATCAAGGAAGAGGACGGCGTCGTCACCGGCCCCGTCATCGAGGTCGTCAAGGGCGGCCTGATCCTCGACATCGGCCTCCGGGGCTTCCTCCCGGCCAGCCTCGTCGAGCTCCGCCGGGTGCGCGACCTGCAGCCCTACGTCGGCCGCAGCATCGAAGCCAAGATCATCGAGCTCGACAAGAACCGCAACAACGTGGTCCTGTCCCGCCGGGCCTGGCTCGAGGAGACGCAGAAGGAGCAGCGCGAGGACTTCCTCACCAACCTCAAGCCGGGCGAGGTCCGGTCGGGTGTGGTGTCGAGCGTCGTGAACTTCGGTGCCTTCGTCGACCTCGGCGGCATGGACGGCCTCATCCACGTGTCGGAGCTGTCCTGGAAGCACGTCGACCACCCCGGTTCCGTCGTCGCCGTGGGCGACGAGGTCACCGTGCAGGTCCTCGACGTCGACCTCGACCGGGAGCGCATCAGCCTCTCGCTCAAGGCCACCCAGCAGGATCCGTGGCAGGAGTTCGCCACCTCGCACCGCGTGGGCGAGCTGGTCTACGGCCGGGTCACCAAGCTGGTGCCGTTCGGTGCCTTCGTCCAGGTGGGCGAGGGGATCGAGGGTCTGGTCCACATCTCGGAGATGTCGGCCCACCACGTCGACCTGCCCGAGCAGGTGGTCACCCCCGGCGAGGAGCTGTGGGTCAAGATCATCGACCTCGACCTCCAGCGCCGCCGGATCAGCCTGTCGATCAAGCAGGCGGCCGAGGGCGGCATCGTGGCCGCCGAGTACCAGGAGCACTTCGGCGAGCACCAGTACGACGACGAGGGCAACTACATCGGCCCGGCCCTGGAGCACTCCGAGGAGGCCGAGGCGGCCTGGGCGGAGTACTTCGAAGAGGGCGGCGAGGCGCCGGCTGCTGCAGCCGAGGGCGCGGCACCCGAAGGCGAAGCCCCGGAAGCGGAGGCCCCCGCCCCCGACGCTGAGGCCGCGCCCGAGCCGGCCGCGGACCCGGCGCCCGAAGCCGAATAGGCACCACCTCGTCCACCTCCACGCCACGACGGCTGACGAGCCCGACCCTCGGCACCGCCGGGGGCGCGGCGCTCGCAGCCGTGGCGTGGGGGATCGGCCTGGACCGGCTGTCGGACAACTCGTTCCTCACCCACCTGGCCACCGGCCGGGTCATCCTCGACACCGGTCACGTGCCGACCGTCGATCTCTACTCGTTCACCGCGCCCGGCGAGCCGTGGGTGGTGCAGAGCTGGTTCTCCTCCGTCCTCTTCGCCGCAGCCGCTGAGCTCGGCCACGGGGCGGGGCTGCGCCTCCTCATCGCCGGCATCCTCGCCCTCCTCGTCGGGTTGGCCTGGCGTCTGTCGCGAGCTACGGAGTCGCTCCTTCCGCGGGTCGCGCTGATCGGCGCGTTCGTCGGGGTCGGTGCCGGGATGTGGGCCGAACGGCCGTTCCTCATCGGGCTGGTCGCGCTCGCGCTCACCATGCTGGCGGTCGAGCGGGACCTCGACCCGCGCTGGCTCGTCCCCATCGGCTGGATCTGGGTCAACAGCCACGGTTCGTTCCCCCTCGGCATCGCCTATGTGGTCGTCGTGATCGTCGGCGATCGCCTCGACGGTGCCGACACCGCGGCCGCCGTGCGAGCGTTGAAGTGGCTGACCGTGGGGGTGCTCGTCGGGAGTCTCAACCCGCTCGGGCCACGCCTCCTCTGGTTCCCGGTCGAGCTCCTGGCCAAGCAGGACGCTCTGCGGAACATCGGCGAATGGCAGGCGCCGGAGTTCACCGGGCCCGGGCAGCGCTTGTTCCTGGTGCAACTCGCGGCCGGGCTCGTCCTGCTGGTGCGGCGGCCCCGCTACCGGTCGGCCCTGCTGCTCGTGGTGTTCGGGCTCGCGGCCCTGGTCTCGGCGCGGAACATCACGGTGGCCTCGCTGGTCTTCGTGCCCGTCATCGCGGCAGGCCTGCCGACCGTCGGCACCCTTCGGTCGTCGGCTCGCCCCGCCCTGGCCCAGGTCTCGATGCTGGTCGTGCTGTGTTTCGCTGCGCTGCTCGCAGCCACCTCGTTGGAGCGATCCACCTTCGACCTGTCGAACTACCCAGTGCAGGTGCTCGACTTCCTCGACGAGCACCAGGTCGACCGGGGCCGGGCTCGCCTCGCTCACCCCGACGTGGTCGGCAACTACCTGGAGC
>JALYWQ010000436.1 GCA_030852625.1 Actinomycetota bacterium | reverse complement strand
CCCTCACGGTGGTCGCCGGCGACGCCAGCTCCGTCGCCCTGTTCGCGCTCGGTCGGCTCGGGCCAGGGGATCCTCGACTCAAGCGGTGGTTCCCGGGACCCTGAGCGTCAGATGGCGTCGGCGGGTTGGCCGAGGGCCACCCGGCCGGCGTGGACCAGGGTCTGCTCCGGCGACAACGGGTGGAGCTTGAGGCCCCGCACGTCGCGGTAGGCCCGTTCGATGACCGAGCCCTTGAAGAAGGCGCCGCCACCAGCGACCTCCATCGCCAGATCGCACACCTCGATGCCGGCCTCGGCGACCTCCCGCTTGGCCGCCATCACGGCGTCGAGCGTGTCGAGCGAGGGCACCGGGTCGTCGCCCACCATGGCGAGTGCCCCGTCGAGGGCCCACGAGGCGACGCGGAGGCGGTTCGACATGAGGCCGACCTGGCGCTGGACGGTCGGGTCGCCGGCCTTCGACGCGGCGGAGGCGACGGCCGCCTCGTAGGCGCCCTCGGCCACCCCGAGGTACACGGCGGTGATGATCGGCAGAGCGATGCTGAGGATCACCTGGAGGGGCGGATCGATGGTGCCGTGGGGCCGGTTGGCGAGGACCTTCTCCTCGGGCACGAACACGCCGTCGATCACGATCTCGTGGCTGCCCGTGCCCCGCATGCCCATGGCGTCCCATGTGTCGAGGACCTGGACGCCCTCGCCCATCGGCACCGGCACGTTCAGCACGCGGGGCCCCTGCTCGGGGTCGTCGTAGCGGAACATGGTCGAGAGCACGTTGCCCACCGGCGAGAGGCTGGCGAACACCTTGTGGCCCGACACGAGGAAGCCACCGTCGACCTTGGTGGCTTCGCCGCGGGGGTGGGTGAAGTCGGCCCCCCCGGTGGAGACGAGGATGATCCCGTCTTCGACCACCCGCTTGAGGGTGGCTTCCGCCCCGGGCAGGCCCTTGCGGAACCGCCACGCGGTGAAGGTGGTGACGTGCTGGTGCATGGAGGTGGCGAGGGCCGTGGATCCGCAATGCCGGGCCAGCTCCCGCTGCACGGCCGCCACGTCGCTCACCGTGGCACCGGCGCCCCCGAGCTCCTCGGGCACGGCGATGGTGAGGAGGCCGGCGTCGCGGAGGAGCTGCACGCCCTCCTCGACGAACGACCCGTCACGGTCGTGACGCTCGGCGTGGGCCGCCAGCTCCGCTCCAACGGCAGCCGCTCGGCCCACCAGTTCATCCCGCTTGTCCCGCAAGGTGGTGCTCATGGGGTCACCGTACGGATGGGTCGACCCCACAACTAGTACAGGATCGGTACCCCGCCGGTTCGAGATCGTGACTTCCGCTCGGGCCTCCACGGCGCGACGATGGCGGCATGGCGGAATACGGGAGGTACTGCCCGATCTCGTTGGGGAGCGAGGTCGTGGCTGATCGGTGGACCCCGCTGATCCTGCGCGAGCTCTTCCTCGGGAACACGAGGTTCAACGACATCGCCCGCGGCATGCCGGGGATCTCCCGCTCGTTGCTGGTGCAGCGCCTGCGGCACCTCGAGCGGGTCGGGGTGATCGAGCTCTGGCCCTCGCGCACCGGTCGCGGCAACGAGTACCACCTCACCCCGGCGGGCAAGGGGCTCCAGCCGGTCGTCGAAGCGCTCGGCAAGTGGGCCGTCGAGTGGATGTTCGACGAGCTCGACCCCCACGACGTCGACGCCGTGAACCTCCTGTGGTGGATGCACCGGCACGTGGCTGTCGACCGGCTCCCGCCCCAACGGGTGGTGATCCAGTTCGATCACACCGCTCCGGAGAGGCTCACGCTCTGGATGGTGCTCGACCGCGGGGAGGCGTCGGTGTGCATGCAGCACCCGGGCTACGACTCCGACGTCATCGTCACCAGCACCACGCCGGGCCTGGCCGAGGTGTTCGCCGGCCGCTACACCTGGCCCGAGGCCCAGGCCGCCGACGTCGTGCGCGTCGACGGCCCGCCGACGCTCGTGAAGGGTCTCAGCCGCTGGCTGCTCCCGAGCGATTTCGCCCCGGACCTCCGGGCTCGGCACGAACGGGCTGCTGCCGCCGGCTGAACGATCGCGACGGACGTAGTACGAAGGGGCCATGGCCGATGTCCTCTGC
>JALYWQ010000170.1 GCA_030852625.1 Actinomycetota bacterium | reverse complement strand
GGTGCACGCCACCCTCCACCCGTTCCTCGCCCTCGCCTTGTTCGAGGCCCTCCGCCGAGGCGGTTGCCCCGACCCCGACGGTGGCACCGCCGAGGCCGCCGCCCGCGTCGCGTGGGAGCCGTCGTTGATCGCCAGCCTCATCGGCGACCCCACCGAGCTCGACGACCTCTCGTTCGTCGACTGAGCGGATCGATCGCAGGGCAGCGGTAGGCGGAAGAACCTACGCTCGCGACATGGCGGCCGGGCTGGCTCCCGTGCCCGTCACCCCGGGCGAGCCGTTCGTGGGGCGGGACGATGGGCTTGCATCCATCGCGGCCGCGATCGCTGGCGCTGCGGTCGGCCACGGGTCGATCGTGCTGATCACCGGGGAGGCCGGGATCGGCAAGACCCGGCTGGCCGAGGAGGCCGTCCGGTCAGCGAACGACGACCGGCTCGTGCTGTGGGGGTCGTGCGCCGAGGGCGACGGTGTCCCGCCGTTCTGGCCGTGGGCCGAGGCCCTACGGCCGCTCGTCGGATCCATCCCGATGCCGCCGGAGGTGGTGGCGCTGCTCCCCGGCCTCGCCCCGCCGGGAGCCGTGCGAACGCCGGTGGCCGACGAGATCCGCTTCCGGGCCTTCAACCTGGTGGCCGACCTCCTCGACGACCTGGGTCGCCGACGTCCCCTGATCGTCGTGCTCGACGACCTGCACTGGGCCGACCCCAGCTCGGTGGAGCTCCTGCGCGTTGTGGCCCGGCGGATCGGCACCGCCCACGTCACCGTCGTGGCCACCTACCGCGACACCGAGGTGGGGCTCGACCACCCGTTGCACGGCGTGCTCGGGGAGCTGGCCAGGAACGGTCCCCGCCTCGCGCTGGCAGGGTTGGCCGTCGAGCAGGTGGCGCAGCTCCTGGCCGGCACCGACGGCGCCGTTGACCCCGAGTTGGCCGACGCGGTGACGTCGCGCACCGGGGGGAATCCCTTCTTCGTGCGGGAGGTGGGGCGATCCGGGCGCGGCCTGAGCGATGTGCCACCCGCCGTGCGGGACGTGCTCCACGCACGCATGGAACACCTTTCGGCGGAGAGCCGTCGCACACTCGAGTGCGCGGCCGTCGCCGGTCACGTCGATCCCGTACTGATCGCGGGCGCGCTCGACGAGGAACCGCTGGCCGTGCTGGACGCCGTCGACGAGCTCGTGGCGCGAGGCTTGCTCGTGTCCGGCCGAGGCGCAGCGGCGACCTTCGCCCACGCCCTCGTGCGGGAGACGGCCCTCGCCGTCCTTCCCGCCCGGCGCACCGTCGAGCTCCACGGTCGGCTGGCGGGCGTGATCGAGGCCCGCTCCGGAGCGAGTGACGTCGAGGCGATCGCCCACCACCGGGTGCGGTCTGCGGCCCTGGATCCGATTGCCGCGGTCCGCTGGGCGGCGGCGGCGGGGGCCGCCGCTCAGCGTCAGCTGGCCTTCGAGCAGGCCGCTCGCTGGTTCGAGCGGGCCGTGGCGCTGGCGCCGGCAGGATCCACGACGCAGGCCGAGCTCCTCGTCGACCTCGCCGATTCGGCCGGGCGGACCACGGCCGGTCTGGCGCGCGGTCGGGCGGCGGCTTCGGTCGCGGCCGACATCGCTCGGACCGCCGGCGACGGCGAGCTCCTTGCTCGGGCCGCCATCTCGTTCGGCGGGCCGTTCCTCGGGATCCTCACCGCCGGCTTCGCCGAGGCCGAGCCGGTGGTCCTGGCCGAGGAGGCGCTGGCGGCACTCCCACCTGATCCGTCGCTGCTCCGGGTGCGGCTGCTCGCCCGGGTCGCCACCGGGCTCGGCTACACGCCGGAGCACCAGCGGGCCCTCCAGTGCGCCGGCGAGTCGCTCGCCGCGGCCCGGGCGGTGGGCGACGACGAGGGGTTGATCGAGGCCTTCACCGCGGTGACGTCGATCTGGGACCCCGCCACCGACGAGGCCGCCGAGGCGTTGCTCGATGAGCTGGCTGCGGTGAGCCAGCGCCGCCGTTCCCGCGAGGGCATGGTCACCGTCACCGTCAACCGGTGCCTCCTCGCGCTCGACCACGGCGACCGTGGCGGCCTCGAGCGCCACGTCGCCCAGCTCACGCTGCTGCTGCGCGAGCTGCACCTCCCGGTGCACGGCGCCTACATCGGGCTGTTCCGGGCGATGCTGCACCGGCTCGACGGGCGATACGGCGAGGCCGAGGCCGAGCTGCTCACCGCGATGGCCGGCCTCGGCGATCAGGCCGAGCACTTCGTGCCGGGTGCCGCCCACCTGATGGTGGTGTGGAACGAGCAGGATCGTCTCGGCGAGATCCTCGACGAGGCCCGGGCGTTGTTCGGTTCGGCGTCGTTCGTGGGGGTACCGAGCGGCCGGGTCGTGCTGGCCTACATCGAAGCGGTGGCGGGTAACCGGTCCGTGGCGGCCGGCGTGCTGCCCGACCTGGCCTCGTCGTGGGAGTCAACCCAGCGCGACCCCAACTGGCTGATGGGCCTGGCGTGGGCGTGCCGCACAGCGGTGGTGGTCGGTGACCGTGCGTCGGCCGCGCTGCTCCTCGAGCTGGGCCGGCCGTACGCGTCCCGCAGCGTGTTCACCGCAGCCGGGACGATCACCTTGGGCGTGCTCGGGATGTGGTTGGCCGAGGCGGCCATCCTGCTCGACCGCCACGACGAGGCGGCCGGTCTGCTCGACGTCGCCGAACGGCACTACCGAGGGCTCCAGGATCGCGGTCACCTCGTCGAGTGCGAGCTCCTCCGAGGTCGGTCGGCGATGGCCAGCGGGCGGCCCGATGGCTTCGCGATCCTCGGTGCTGCGGCGTCGTCGGCCGAGGCCCTCGGCATGGTGCGGGTCGCCCGCCTGGCCCGGGAGGCCGCATC
>JALYWQ010000142.1 GCA_030852625.1 Actinomycetota bacterium | reverse complement strand
GCTCGAGGGCGCCGACGAGCGCCTCGAGGCTGTCCACGTCGGTGGCGGGGCTGAACGGGTCGTAGCCGACGACCTCGTGGCCGGCGGCGCGGAGGCGCTCGGCCATGTTCCCGCCCATCTTCCCGAGGCCGACCATCCCGACCTTCACGACCCCGCCTCCTCGGCGACGGCGAGCAGCTCGGCCAGCTCGACCCGGCCGGCGACGCGACCCCGCTTCTGCAGGGCGCGCAGGTCGCCCGCGGCCTGGGCGGCGAGCAGCTCGCCGAAGGTGAGCTGCGGCTGTCGGACGGGGATGGGGACGTCCGTCGTGCCGACGTCGAGCACCTGCACGCACACGATGGCGTCGGGCCCGCCCTTGTGGAGCTGGCCGGTCGAGTGCAGGAACCGGGGCCCGAAGCCGAGGCTCACCGCCACCCGGTGACGGGATCGCAGCACTGCCCGGGCGCGCACGAGGACGGCCGCCTCGTCGCCCTCGGGGTCGACGAAGGCCTGCAGCGCGAGGTGGTCCCCGGGCTCGAGCTGCTCGAGCAGGCCGGCGAGCGGGGTGGGCTCCACGGTGGTGTCGCCGTCCTCCAGCACGTCGATCGTGGCCCCCTTGGCGGCGGCCACATCGGGCTGGTCGAAGGGCTGCACGCCGATGGCCGCGCCCATGAGTGCAACGGCCACCTCGGCCAGCACGACGGCGTGGCCGATCGAGCGCGGGTCGGGCTCCACCGTCCAGGTGACGGCGGGGTGCCCGGCGTCGACGAGGGCGGTCACGTCGATGCCGTCGCTGGCCACGAAGAGCCGGTCGTCGCCGACGGTGGCGGTGTCGGCGCCGAGCTCACCCACGATCGGCACCACGCCGGTGCCGTCCTTGCCGAGCGACTCAGCCACGAGCTGTTCGAGCCACAGGCCGAAGGTGGCCACCGACTCGGGCAGGAGGAAGGTGAGCTTGTCCCGTCCGGCGCCCACACCGGCGGCAGCGGCGGCGGCCAGCTGCACGGCGGGGTTCTCGGACGGGTCGACGTCGGGGCCGCACGCCGCCAACGCCTCGGCTCCACCGGCGAGGAGGGCTTCGGCGTCGATGCCCATGAGCAGCGCGGGGACCACGCCGAACAGCGAGAGAGCCGAGTAGCGGCCACCGATGTCGGCGCGGTTCTCGAACACCTCGGCGAAGCCGCGCTGGCGGGCCAGGGCCCCGAGCTCGGAGCCCGGGTCGGTGACGACGGCGAACCGGCTCTCCCCTTCGGCCCACGCCCAGGCCCACTCGAGGTGGCTGCGGGTCTCGATCGTGGAGCCCGACTTCGACGAGGCCAGGAACAGGGTGTGCTCCGGCGGGCACTGCGACGCCACACGGGCGATGGTGGCCGGGTGGGTGGTGTCGAGCACGTGGAGCCGGGGGCGTCCCGGGGCCGGCTCGAAGGTGCGGGCGAGGACCTCCGGGAAGAGGCTCGAGCCGCCCATCCCCATCACCACGACGTGGTCGATGCCGTCGGCCAACCGGTCCACCCGCTGTTGCAACGCCGGGAGTGCGGCCTGGAGCTCGGCGACGACGGGGATCCAGCCGAGGCGGTCGGCGATCTCGGTGGGGTCGTCACGCCAGAGCGTGTGGTCGGCGCCGAACAGCCGGTCGACGGCCTTGCGCTCCACGAGGTCCGCCACCATCACCTCGGTCACGGGCGCGAGCGGTCCAAGGTTCGTCACGGGTGGTCCCCTGCCCGGGTCGTCGCTCGGGCAGACACCACCGACGCCGGGATCATGCGATGGCCGCCGCGGCCTCGGCCGCGATCGACCCCACCTCGTCGATCACGTCGTCGGTGTGCGAGAGGCCCGGGAAGAGCACCTCGTAGGCGCCGGGCGCCAGGGCCACGCCGCGCTGGAGGAGGGCGTGGAAGAAGGCCGCGTAGCGAGCGGTGTCGGTGGCTTGGGCCGACGCGAAGTCGGTGGCCGCGGTGGCCCCGAAGTGGAGCCCGACGAGCGACGACACCTGCCCCACCACGGCGTCGATGCCGGCGCCGGCGAGGGCCTTGCGGAGGTGGGTGGCGAGTCGTTCCGCGGTGGCGGCGAGGGTGTCGTAGGCCGCCCGGTCGAGGAGCTCGAGGGCGGCCAGCCCCGCTGCGGTGGCAATGGGGTTCCCGCTGAGCGTGCCGGCTTGGTACACGCCGCCGAGCGGCGCCACGTGGTGCATGAGGTCGGCTCGTCCGCCGTAGGCGCCGATGTTGCAACCGCCACCGATCACCTTGCCGAAGGTGCTGAGGTCGGGCCTGATCCCGAGCAGCTCCTCGGCACCGCCGTAGGCCACGCGGAAGCCGGTGATCACCTCGTCGAAGATGAGCAGCGCGCCGACCCGGTCGCATTCGGCCCGCAGCCCCTCGAGGAAGCCGGCCGCCGGCGGGATGAGGCCCATGTTGGCGCCGATGGGTTCGACGATCACGCAGGCGGTGTCGTCGTCGAGGGTGGGCACGACGTTGTACGGCACGACGTGCGTGTCGGCGACGGCGGCATCGGTGACGCCGGCCGACCCGGGCAGCCCGAGGGTGGCCAGGCCGGTGCCCGACTCGGCGAGGAGGAGGTCGCCGTGGCCGTGGTAGTTGCCGGCGAACTTCACCACGACGCGTCGCCCGGTGGCGCCGCGCGCCACCCGCACCGCGGACATGGTGGCCTCGGTGCCCGACGACACCAGCCGCACCATCTCGACCGACGGCACCCGCTCGCAGATGGCCTCGGCCAGCTGCACCTCCCGCTCGGTGGGCGCGCCGTACGACGTGCCGTCGACGGCGGCCTTCTGCACCGCGTCGACGATGGCGGGGTGGGCGTGGCCGGCGATGATGGCGCCGTAGCTCTGCACGAGGTCGAGGTAGGCGTTGCCCTCCACGTCGAACACGCGTGGGCCCTCGGCTCGAGCCACGAAGTAGGGCGTGCCGCCGACGCCCTTGAAGGCTCGCACCGGGCTGTTGACGCCCCCCGGGATCACCTGCTGGGCCCGGTCGAACAGCTCCTGGTTGGTGGTCATCGCTCGAACGTCATCGATCGAGGACCTTCGCCAGGTCCTTGGCGAAGTAGGTCAGCACGAGGTCGGCGCCGGCCCGCTTGATGGCGGTGACGTGCTCCAGCGCCACCGCCGGGCCGTCGATCCAGCCCCGCTCGGCGGCGGCGTGCACCATCGCGTACTCGCCGGACACGTGGTAGGCGGCCACCGGCAGGTCGACCTCGGCGCGGGCCGCAGCGATCACGTCGAGGTAGGCGAGAGCCGGCTTCACCATCACCATGTCGGCGCCTTCGGCGACGTCGGCCCGGATCTCCTCGAGCGCTTCGCGGGCGTTGGCGGGGTCCTGTTGGTAGCCCTTGCGGTCGCCGCCGCCCTCGATGGTGACGTCGACGGCGTCGCGGAAGGGGCCGTAGAGGGCGGAGGCGTACTTGGCGGCGTAGGCCAGGATGGCCGTGTCGTGGTGGCCGGCGCCGTCGAGGGCAGCTCGGATGGCCGCCACCTGGCCGTCCATCATCCCGCTGGGCGCCGTGATGTCGGCGCCCGCCGTGGCCTGCGCGACGGCAGCCCGTTCGTAGAGCACGAGGGTGGCGTCGTTGTCGACCAGGCCGTGGTCGTCGACAATGCCGCAGTGACCGTGGCTCGTGTACTCGTCGACGCAGAGGTCGGCGATGAGCACCAGGTCGTCGCCGACGTCGCGGCGGAGGTCGGCCAGGGCCAGCTGCACGATGCCGTCGGGGTCCCACGCCCCGCTGCCCTCGGCATCCTTGGTGGCCGGCACGCCGAAGAGGATCACGCCGGGCACCCCGAGGGCGGCCAACTCGGCCACCTCCTTGCGGAGCGACTCACGGGTGTGCTGCACCTGGCCCGGCAGGCTGGCGATCGGCTGCGGTTCGGTGATGCCCTCGCGCACGAAGAGCGGGGCCACGAGGTCGTCGACCGACACGCGGGTCTCGGCGACGAGCCGGCGCAGCGCGGGCGTGCGGCGGAGGCGGCGGAGTCGCCGTTGGGGGAAGGCCACGCCGTCAGGGTACCGGCCGGTCAGCGACCAAGCCCCAGCCCGGCGCGCCCTCGGCTACGGGACGAGGGCGGCCAACGTCGCCACGTCGAGCTCGAGGAGGGACGTGACCACGAGGTCGGCGTGGGAGAAGTCGTTGTGCTGGGTCACGCTGCTCGGCACGGCGACGGCGGTCATGCCGGCGGCCTTGGCTGCGGTCACGCCGTGGGCGGAGTCCTCGAGGGCGACCGACCGGCGCGGGTCGGCGC
>JALYWQ010000130.1 GCA_030852625.1 Actinomycetota bacterium | reverse complement strand
CGGTCCTCCTTGAGGCGCCGGTAGTACTCCATCATCTCGAGGCCGAGGCTGGCGAGCTGCGGGGCGTAGTCGGGATCCTCGATGCCGAACACCGTGTTGGCGATGCGCAGCACGAGGTCCTCGTCGGCGGGGTCGGCGCCGAGCACGCCGGCGATCACCTTGAGCGGGTGGTAGGCCGCGAGGTCGAACACGAAGTCGAAGGCGTCGTCGCGCACGTTGCGATCGAGGAGGTCGACCACGATCGACCGGATCGTCGCCTCGAGGGCCCGGATGGCGCTCGGCTTCAGGAACGGGGCCGCCAATGCGCGGAAGTCGCGGTGCTCGGGCGGGTCCATGTTGATGAGCGTTCGGGGCTGCATGGCCCCGGTCATCATCTCGAGCTGCTCCGAGAAGAGGATCGTGCGCGGTGCGCTCTCGAACTGCTCAGGGTGCGTCGACAGGTAGCGCACGTCCTCGTGCCGGGTGACGGCCCAGAACGGGCGGAACCCGGGGGGCTCGCACCAGTGCACCGGCGACTGCTCCCGCAGCGCCCGCCACGCCGCGTGCGGGTAGCCGTGGGCGGCGTAGCCGGCGGCGTCGACGAGCACGGCAGGGTCGACGACGTCGGGCTGGTCGTGCAGCCGCGGATCATGGGACACGGGTTGGGTGACGGTCACGAGCGTCCTCCTCGCTTCGGGGCGGCCCGCGGCGTCGGGTCGAGCATCGGCAACAGCAGGGCATCGAGAGCCTCGAGCAGGTCGCCGGGGGGCGGGGCCACCAGGCACACCATGCCGATGCGCATGATCCAGTGGGCCAGCTCCAGCGGGTCCTGCTCCCGGATGTGGCCGCTGGCCATGGCACCGGCGAGCAGTGGGGCCACCACGGCGGCGCCGTCGTCGAGCACGTCGTCCAACCGGCGGGTGGCGACCCGGCCGACCCAGTCCGTCTCCTCCCGCACGATCCGGCTCACCATCGGGTGCCGGGCGCTGGTGGCGATCGACTCGGCGAGGAACACGGTGATGATGCGCGGCCCCTCGACGCCGGCGATCACCTCCGGCATGCGTTCGAGGAGGCGGTGCCCCTCGCGGGCAGCGACGAGCATGGTGGCGTTCTCCACCGAGCCGACCTTGCGGTACACGGTGCTGGGCGCCACGCCCATCTCGCGAGCGATGTCGCTCAGCGACGTCTTGGCCAGCCCGTGGCGGACGACGCAGGCGACGGTTGCGTCGAGCACCGGGTCGAGCGAGGCCGGCGGCGGGAGCGGAAGGCGCTCGGCCAGCTTCGGGAACTCCAGCACCTCGGCATGGGCAGGCTGCACGAATGCAAAGACTAAGCAGAACCTGTGCATCCGTGCAACCCAAGAATTCGCAACCCGGGGGCGAGGGTTGCGGTTTTCAGCAACCGCGACCCCCGAGTTGCACTGGGGTTGGGTGGTGGGGCGGGGCGCGCCGGGGCGCTAGACAGCGGGCATGGCGCAGCCCAGTGACGACGTGTGGGAGGTGATGTCGACTGCTCGGTCGATCCGTCGGTTCACCGACGAACCGGTGAGCGACGACGTGCTCCACCGCTGCCTCGAGGCCGCCACGTGGGCCCCCAACGGGGCCAACTACCAGGCCTGGCGCTTCATCGTGTTGCGCTCACCCGAGCAGCGCGCCGTCGTGGCCGAGGCCGCCAAGCGGGCCCTCGGGGTGATCGAGGGCGTCTACAAGATGACCCGGCCCGATCCCGACGACGACAGCCCCGCGGCGCGGAACAACCGGGCCACCTACGAGCTCCACGACCGGGCCGGCGAGTACACGTCGGTGCTGTTCACCACGTTCAACTACTCGAAGGTGGCCTCCGAGCTCCTGCTCGGCGGTTCGATCTACCCGGCCGTGCAGAACTTCCTGCTGGCCGCCCGGGCCCAGGGCCTCGGCGCCTGCCTCACGAGCTGGGCGTCCTACGACGGCGAGGCCATCCTCCGCGAGGCCGTCGACCTCCCCGACCAGTGGCTGCTCGCGGCGCACGTGGTGGTCGGATGGCCGCGCGGCAAGCACGGTCCCCTCCGCCGACGGGCCGTGTCCGAAGCGGTCATGTACGAACGCTTCGACCACGACGCCCCCTCGCCATTGCGCGCCTACAACGGCTGACGCAGCGCGGTCAGCCGGGGTCGAGGTCGGCGATCACCTGCTCCACGTACTCGATCATCGAGTCGTGTCCCGCGGTGACGCCCAGGCTGTGCTCGATGGCGAGGACCTGGGTGATGCCGGTCATGAGCAGCACCGCCACGAGCGGGGGCAGGCGCTCGTCGTCGATCCCCCGCTCGGCGAAGGCCGCTCGCAGTGCCTCGACCTGCGCGGCCCGGAAGCGCTCGGCGTAGCCGGCGATCTCGGTGCGGATGGCCTTGCGGTGGTTGGCGAGGGCGACGAACTCGATCATGAACGCCGCGCCGCGCGGGTCGTGGTTCAGGTGCCAGAAGGCCTTGATCGACCCGTCGCTGGCGACGACCTGGTCGAACCGCTCGAGGTTCTGCTCAGCGCGCCGCCGGAAGACCTCGAGGAACAGGTCGTCCATGGTGCGGAAGTAGTAGTGGACGAGCTGCGGCTTCAAGCCCGCAGCAGCCGCCACCTTGCGCGAGGTGACGGCGGCGTACCCCTCCGCGAGCAGGAGCTGCTCGGCGGCGTCGAGCAGCTGGGCCCGGCTCTTCGAGTCCTCGGCGCCGATGCGACGGGAGGACGGGGCGGCGGTCACGGCCACACGTTGCCACGTCCGCCAGGCCGGTGCTAAGCACTCGCTCAGCACCGCTGTGCGCTCGCACAGCACCCAGCCCGAGGGGGACGCGTTGAGCGACTGGAAGACCATCGACTACTTCGGTGACCTCAGCATCAACGAGGACCCGTACGAGTACTTCGACCAGCTCCGCGAGGAGTGCCCGGTGCTCAAGCTCGACCACCACGGCGTGTTCGCGGTGACCGGCTACGACGAGGCCATCGAGGTCTACCGCGACACCGAGTCGTTCTCGTCGTGCATCTCGGTGGTGGGCCCGTTCGCCCCGTTCCCGGTGCCGTTCGAAGGCGACGACATCACCGACGTCGTCGCCGCGCACCGCGATGCCCTCCCCATGGCCGAGCACATGGTCACGATGGACCCGCCCGACCACACCCGGGAGCGGGCCCTCCTCATGCGGCTCATCACGCCGAAGCGCCTCAAGGACAACGAGGACTTCATGTGGCGGCTGGCCGACCAGCAGCTCGACAGCTTCCTCGCCGATGGCAGCTGCGAGTTCATCAAGGCCTACGCCCAGCCCTTCGCGATGCTCGTGGTGGCCGACCTCCTCGGTGTGCCCGAGGCCGACCACGAGCGCTTCCGCCAGGGCTTCGGCCTCATGGGTGGGCCCGGCAAGCTCGGTGGTGGCGAGCAGGCCAACGTCTCCCACAACCCGCTGTCGTGGCTCGACGACGAGTTCGAGGCGTTCATCACCGACCGCCGGGCCAACCCCCGCAAGGACGTCCTCACCGACCTGGCCCAGGCCACCTACCCCGACGGCGCCGTCCCCGACGTCACGTCGGTCGTGCGCACCGCCACATTCCTCTTCGCGGCGGGGCAGGAGACCACCGCCCGCCTGCTGGCGGCGGCCCTCAAGCACCTCGCCGAGCACCCCGAGCTCCAGGACGAGCTGCGCGCCGACCGCGAGAAGATCCCCAACTTCCTCGAGGAGGTGCTGCGCGTCGAGAGCCCGGTGAAGACCGACTTCCGCCTCACCCAGCGCAGCACCACGGTGGGCGGCGTCGACGTGCCGGCCGGCATCCCGCTCATGCTGCTGAACGGCGCGGCCAACCGCGACCCCCGCCGCTTCGAGTGCCCCCACGAGTTCCGCATCGACCGACCCAACGCGGCCGCCCACATGGCCTTCGGCCGCGGCGCCCACTCCTGCCCCGGCGGCCCGCTGGCCCGCTCCGAGGGCCGGGTCACCCTCGAGCGCATCCTCGACCGCACCCGCAACATCCGCCTCAACGAGGAGCACCACGGGCCGAAGGGCGAGCGGCGGTTCGACTACGAGCCCACGTGGGTGCTTCGCGGGCTCACCAACCTCCACATCGAGTTCGACACCGTCTAGACACGGCGCATGCACACCGACGTCGTCCTCGGAGCCGGATCGGGCATGGGGGCGGCGGTAGCAGCTCGCCTCAGCCGTGGTGATCGCCGGCTGCTGCTCGCCGACATCGACCTCGGGGCCGCCGAGGCCACGGCCAGGGAGGTCGGTGGTGGGGCCGAAGCGGTCCGCTGCGACCTCACGTCGGTCGACGATGTCACCGCGCTGGCGGCCTCGATCGGCGAGCTCGGCGCGTTCGTGATGACTGCGGGCCTGTCTCCCACCATGGCCTCCGGTGAGCGGATCTACGAGGTCGACCTGGTGGCGCCGGCGAGGTTGTTGCCGATCCTCGAGCCCACCCTCGGCTCGGAGTCCGTCGGGGTGCTCTTCGCATCGATGGCGGGCCACATGGTGCCCCCGTCGGCTGAGATCGACCCGCTGCTCGACGAGCCGCTCGATCCCGGGTTCCTGGCCGCCCTCCGCGCCGCGGGGCTCCCGCCCGACGATCCCACCCTCGCCTACGCCATCGCCAAGCGAGGGCTGATCCGCCTCACGCGTCGCACCTCGGTGGCGTGGGCCGCCCGCGGCGCGCGCCTGCTGTCGGTCTCACCCGGCATCATCGACACCCCGATGGGCCGGGCCGAGCTGGCCGAGCAGTCGATGATGGCCGGCATGATCGAGGCCACCCAGCTGGGCCGGCTCATCACCGCCGACGAGATCGCCGACGTGGTCGCCTTCCTCGTGGGCCCGGCCGCCCGAGCCATCACCGGCACCGACGTGCTCGTCGACAGCGGCGGCGTGGCCGCCCTCATCGGCCCGACCTAGCGGCACCGAGATCCCCCTAGGAGCGGGCCCACTGGAGTGAAGGCACCGCACGAAGCGATGTCGTGCCGACGGGCTCTCGTGACAGACGGGACGTTCGTCCCTATGGTCGACGGGCGATGCTGCTGGAGATCACCGTGTCCTTCGAAGGTCCCGACGCCGTGCTGACGGTGGAAGGTGAGGTCGACCTCGGGTCCATCGACACCCTCGCGGCATGCCTGGAGCAAACGGTCGAATCAGGCTCGGGTCGGGTCTGCGTCGACATGACCGGCGTGACGTTCCTCGACTCCACCGGGCTCAACGTCCTGTTGCGGGCCCACCAGGCCCTGGCCGAAGCGGAGCGGGAGCTGGTGTTGCGACGGCCGGCCGAGAACGTCCGGCGGGTGCTCACGGTGGCCGCCATCGACGGCGTGCTCAAGATCGAGGACTGACCTCGCTCGGGCTCCTCCCGAGCCCGACCAGACCCCCAGGCCCACGGTGGGCGCCGTGTACGGTCCCCCGCCATGTCGTCGAACAACCTTGCAGGACACGTCGCGATCGTCACCGGTGGCAACGGTGGGATCGGGCTGGGCATGGCGATGGGGTTGGCGCAGGCCGGCGCCAGCATCGCGGTGTGGGGCACCAACCCCGACAAGAACGCCGCGGCCGCGGTCCGGCTCGAGGCCGCCGGCGCCCGGGTCCACACCGAGCAGTGCAACGTGGGCGACGAAGCCGCCGTTGACGCCAGCTTCGCCGCGACCGTCGAGGCCCTCGGCAAGGTCGACAGCCTCTTCGCCAACGCCGGCATCTCGGGTTGGGTGCCGTCGATCACCGACCTCACGCTCGAAGAGTGGCATCGGGTGATGGCCATCAACCTCGATGGCGCCTTCCTCACGATGCGGGCCGCCGCCCGCCACATGGTGGAGCGCGGCGAGGGCGGTGCGATCGTGGCCGTGTCGTCGACGTCGGCCATCCACGGGGCGCCGAACCAGCCCCATTACGGGGCGTCGAAGACGGCCCTCCTCGGCCTGGTGCGAGCCATGGCGGTCGGCCTGGCCCGGCACAAGATCCGCGTCAACGCCCTGCTTCCCGGATGGACGGCCACCGACATGCTCGCCCCGGGCGCGTCGAACCAGAAGTTCGTCGACGCCACCGTCGGTCGCACCCCGGCCCGCCGGTGGGCCGACCCCGACGAGTTCGGCGCGCTCGCCGCCTTCCTCGCCGACCCTTCGCTCACCTTCCACACCGGCGACTCGGTCACGATGGACGGCGGCTACACCATCTTCTGATGCGAACCGGGGGGCCAGGGTTGCCGGAAACCGCGACCACGGCCCCCAGGTTGCAGCACTGCCTCAGTTCGGGACGATGGGGATGGAGAGGTAGGACGGCGCGGCGGGGTCGTGGTCGATCGTGTACACCCCGCCGAGCAGCCCGGCGCCGTCGTAGAGCGTCGGGATCAGGTGGGGGACGTCGGCGCTGCCGACCACCAGGCGGAGCCGGTGACCGGCCGGCACGGTCTGGAACACCGGCCGGATCTCGAGGTCGTAGCGGACCCGCTCCCCCACCGGCACCGGCTGGCGGCGCTCCTTCGTGAGGTGGTGGTACGGCAGCAGCCACCCGCCGTCGCCGGCCGGCCAGCTGCGCGCTTCGTCGAGGCTTCGCAGCGAACCGAGCAGGGCACCGGCGCTCAGCTCGTTGACGCTGCCGTCGGGTGCCACCGCCTCGAGGCGGGCCGTCCACATGGTGTCGGGCGACGTCGAGCGGGCCTCGAGGGTGAGGCCGATCGGGCCGGCGATGGAGAGCGGGGCGGCGAGCGGCCCGGTGCTGTAGCCGAGCTCGGTGGGGAGGGGATCCGACGGGAGCCGCCGATCTCCGCAGAGCTCCTCGGGGAGGGCGCCGGCCGACCACTGCTGGCTCGACCGGCTGCAGGGGGTGGTGAGCACGGCGGTGAACGGCAGCGTGTCGCCGGGGCCGCCCGACGGGGTGCCGGTGGTGAGCCCGCCGCCGATGTCGAGGTTGAAGCGGGTGGGCGTGGCACCGGTGACCGGGTAGGTGGCGGTGTCGTAGGACCGGCCCCCCGGCTCGATCACGTGCAAGGGCGTCGTGGTGTCGGCGATCCCGGTGTCACGACCCTTCAGCCAGTGGTCGAACCACCGCAGCTGGAGCGTCACGAGGTCGACGCCCTCGCCTTGGTTGCCGTGGTGCCACGGGCCGTAGAGCAGCTGGAACCGGCCGTCGACAGGCTGGCCCGCCGCCATCGGCGCGGTGACCGGACGACCGGCGGCGGCGTTCTGCATCCCGGCGTAGAGGAGCGGCTCGCCGCGTTGGAAGACGTCGTACTGGCCTCCCACGAGGAACACCGCCACGTCGTTCTCGACGATGCGCGGCACCACGTTGATCGGCGCGCGCGACGACCAGTAGGCGCCGTCGTAGCGGCGGTCGCCCTCGAGCAGCGTGTCGAGGAGGATCGTCGCTTCGAAGGGCACGGCCTGCAGCGCGTGCTCGACGGTCAGCCGAAGGGCGTCGAGCGGATCGTTCACCCGCTCGGCGAGCGGCGTGAGGGTGCGCACGCCGGCGTAGGCCGCGAGGAGGCCGGCGGGCGACTCGAGGTTCACGACCCCACCGCTCACGAACAGGTCTCGGTAGGGATCGGCCGACGCCGCGATCGGGAAGATGGCCTTCAGCGGTGAGCCCGGTCCGACGGCGGCGGCGGCGAAGAGCTGTGCGATGCCGAGGTACGACGTGCCGCTCATGCCGACCTTGCCGTTCGACCGGGGCAGCTGGGCGGCCCAGTCCACGATGGCGCGGCTGTCGTCGGCCTCGGTGGCGCCGAACAGCTGCGAGGCGCCTTCCGACCCGCCGGTGCCGGCCACGTCGACCGAGATCCCGATGTAGCCCCGGCGCACGAGCTCGTCGTCGATCTGGGTGGCCACCGACTTGCCGTACGGGGTGAGCCAGAGGATCACGGGGAACGGACCCGGCGCCGGGCGGCCATCGGGGAGGGCTGGCTCGTGGAGCAGGGCCCGGAGCACCCGGCCGTCGGCCATCTGGATGGGCACGTCGTTGGTCGCCACGACGCCGAACGTCGGCGGATCGGGCGTCCAGGCCGGGGCCGACGAGGCCACGGGGCGCACCCCCGCCAGCGCCAGCACCACCACGAGGAGCATCGTCAGCCGCCGGACCATGGGCGGCGACCCTAGTGGCGGTCTGCCGCAGCGCTTCCAGGGGAACCACTACGGACATGCGCACCCGTTCGATGCTCGCGGCCCTCCCCTTCGCCCTCGGCTCGTTGCTGCTCCCGGCATGCGGCGACGACGACGGCGACACCAACACGCCGAACACCGCCCCCTCCGAGGTGGACGGTGGCGAGGCCGACGGGGGCGGGACCGACGGCGCGTCGAGCACCGTCCCGTCCGAGAGTGGCGGGTCGGACGGCACCCAGGGCAACCAGATGACCCCCGGCGAGACGGACGGCGTCACGCCGTCGACCGCCGCTGGCGCAGCCACCGGCTGACCCGGCTGCGCCACGACGCCTGCGCGACAGACGGGACCACGGGCGTGGTCCTACGCTCGCGGGGTGCCCGAACGCGCTGGACTGCGCTGGTCGTCCGACGAGTCGGTCGGACGGATCGAGCTGGCCCGACCCGAGAAGCTGAACGCCCTCAGCCGGGCGGTGCTCGAGGGCCTGGTCGAGGCGACGGCGTGGTTCGACGCCCGGCCCGAGGTCAAGGCAGTGGTGGTGACCGGCGAGGGACGGGCCTTCTCGGCCGGCTTCGACCTCACCGACCGTTCGTGGTCGGAGCTGGGCCCGCCGGAGATGTCGGCGGCGGTCGGCCGGGCCATGGCCGAGGCCGTCAGCGGCATGCGGGCCGTCACCATCGCCGCGGTGCAGGGCCATTGCGTGGGCGGCGGCGTGGTGCTGGCGGCGGCGTGCGACCTGCGGGTGGTGGCCGATGACGCCCGCTTCCGCATCCCCGAGATCGACCTCGGCGTGCCGCTCTACTGGGTGGGCATCCCCCTCCTCACACGGGAGCTCGGACCTGCGCTCACGAAGGAGCTCGTGCTCACCGGTCGGCCCTTCGACGCCGCCGAGGCGCTGGTGGCGCGCTTCGTCAACCGCGTCGTGCCGCCGGCCTCGCTCGAGGAGTCGGCGCTCGCGCTCGCCGAGGACATCGCCTCGAAGCCGGCCATCGTGGTGCACGCCACCAAGCGCCAGGTCGACGACGCCGTCCCGCCGGTGCCGGCCACGGTGGCCGACGTCGGGGCCGACCTGCACGACTTCGCGGCGTCCCTCCACGATCCGGAGGCCCGCGAGGTGGCCGCTCGCTACCTCCGGTAGCGGCGACCTCGACGCGACATCAG
>JALYWQ010000068.1 GCA_030852625.1 Actinomycetota bacterium | reverse complement strand
CAGCCTGACCAACGAGCCCGGGTGCTCACCCACCTGCGGCCCTGGCTCCCGGTGCTGCTCGCCCTCAGCGCGAGCTCGCCACGGTGGCAGGGCCACGACACCGGCTACGCCAGCTTCCGCTACGAGGTGTGGCGGCGCTGGCCGACCGCCGGCCCGCCCCCCGTGCTCGACGACATGGCGAGCTACAACCGCCTCGTGGACGAGCTCGTCGAAGCCGGCGCCGTGCCGGACGCGTCCTACCTGTACTGGGATGCCCGGCCCTCGACCCGGCATCCCACGGTGGAGGTGCGCTCCCTCGACCCGTGCCTCGACCCCGCTGACGCCACCGCCATCACGGGCCTGGTCCGGGCCCTCGCGTGGCACGCCCTCGAGGACGACGGTCCGTCACCAGAGCGGGCGGCCCAGGACGGGCACCGCCTCGAGGCCGCCATGTGGCGGGCCGCCCGCTACGGGCTCGACGGCGACCTGCTCGGGCCCGACGGGCCCCCGGCGCCGGCCCGCGCCGTGGTCGAGCGGCTCCTCGATCGCTGCAGGCCGGGCCTCCAGGCCCACGGCGACGAACTCGCCGTGCGCGAGCAAGTGGCCGTGATCCTCGAACGGGGCAACGGCGCATCGATCCAGCGGGCACTGACGCGGTCGGAGCCCTCCGACCGGCACGTGGTGGCCGAGCTCCTGCGTCGCACTCGCTGCAGCCGACGGCCGGCCGAGCTGGTCGCGGCGTCGAGCGTGGCGTAGCCGGCACCGCCTGGCAAGGTCGTACGGCTGGCGGACGCCGACGTTGGGAAGCAGTGGGGCGTGATGTCGAACCAACCTGCCCTGTCCCAGGATCCGTCGCCATGGTGAACCCGCTCGACGACGGCGCACCGCGGAGCCGCCCTCGCTGGCTCATCCCGCTCGTGGTGGTCGGGGCGATCCTGCTCCTGATCATCGTGCCGCTGATGGGCTCCTACAACGGGATGGTCGACAAGGAGGAGTCCGTCGACCAGTCCTTCGCGGACCTCGACGCGCAGCTCCAGCGGCGGAACGACCTGATCCCCAACCTGGTGGCGGCGGTGCGCGGCGCGCTGGAGCAGGAGCAGGCCGTGTTCGGCGAGATCGCCGAGGCTCGCACCCGCTACGCCGGGGCCGACTCCCCGGAGGAGAGCTTCGAAGCATCCAACGAGATCTCGAGCGCGCTGGGACGTCTCCTCGTGATCGTGGAGTCGTACCCGCAGCTCCAGAGCAACCAGAACATCCAGGACCTGCAGGTGCAGCTGGAAGGGACCGAGAACCGGATCGCGCAGTCCCGACGGGACTACAACGCCGTGGTCACCGACTACAACCGGTCGATCCGGCGCTTCCCGCGCACGATCCTGGCCGGCCTCTTCGGGTTCGACCGCAAGCCGCTGTTCGAGGCCGATCCTGAGGCCTCGGAGCCGCCCGTCGTGGACCTCGGCAACGACACGCCGACGTCGCTGGGGTGAGGCCCACCCGCTACCGGACCCGAGCCGCCGCGCTGGCCGTGCTGGTGGCGGCGGCCACCTGGGCGACCACACCGTCACTCGCTGCGCAGGACGGTCGACCGGAGTTCACGGCGCCGGTCGTCGACGCCGCCGGCGTCGTTCCTCCCGACGTCGAGCGAGAGGTGTCGGCCGATCTCGTCGCCTACGAGGAGCGCAGCGGGAACCAGATCGCGGTGGCGGTGGTGGAGACCACCGGCGACGACTCGTTGGAGGACTACAGCATCGACCTGGCCCGGGCGTGGGGCGTGGGCACCGAGGGGGACGACGACGGCGTGCTCGTGCTGATCGCCTACGCCGACCGTCGGCTCCGCATCGAGGTCGGGCGGGGCCTCGAGGGAGAACTGACCGACCTGGAGGCCGGTCGCATCATCCGCGAGCAGATGCGCCCGCGACTCCAGCAGGACGACGTGGGCGGCGCCATCCGGGCCGGCACGCAGTCGATCCGAGTGACGCTGGGTGACAGCACTGCGGCGGTGCCGCCCACGGTCGCCCCCGAGGAGCCGGCGCGCAAAGGGTCGCCGTGGCCTCTCCTC
>JALYWQ010000035.1 GCA_030852625.1 Actinomycetota bacterium | reverse complement strand
GAGCAGGCCACATGGCGATGGCGCCGGAGCGCACGGGGATCGGCATCACCCGGTACTTCACGAACGAGGGTGAGCACCCGTACGACGCGGTGACCTGGGAGCGTCGAGACGCCCGGATCACCAACTACAAGGACGGCAGCGTCGCCTTCGAGCAGCTCAACGTCGAGGTGCCGAGCACCTGGTCGCTGAACGCGACGAACATCCTCGCCCAGAAGTACTTCCGCGGCACGGTGGGCACGCCCGAACGTGAGGCGTCGCTCAAGCAGGTGGCCGACCGCGTGGTCGACACCATCACGGCGTGGGGCGTGCGTGACGGCTACTTCGTCGACGACGCCGAAGCCAAGGCGTTCTCCGACGAGCTCAAGTACCTCATCGTCACCCAGAAGGCGGCCTTCAACTCGCCGGTGTGGTTCAACATCGGCGTGCCCGGCGTGCCGCAGCAGGCCTCGGCCTGCTTCATCCTCTCGGTCGACGACCAGATGGACTCGATCCTCAACTGGTACGTCGAGGAGGGCACGATCTTCAAGGGCGGCTCCGGCTCGGGCATCAACCTGTCCAAGATCCGCTCTTCGGTCGAGCTCCTGAAGGGCGGCGGCACCGCCTCGGGCCCCGTCTCCTTCATGCGCGGCGCCGACGCCTCCGCCGGCACCATCAAGTCGGGCGGCAAGACCCGCCGGGCCGCCAAGATGGTGATCCTCAACGTCGACCACCCCGACGTGGAGGACTTCATCTGGGTCAAGGCCCGCGAGGAGAAGAAGATCCGGGTCCTCGAAGAGGCCGGCTTCGACATGAGCCTCGACGGCAAGGACATGGCGTCGGTCCAGTACCAGAACGCCAACAACTCGGTGCGGGTCACCGACGAGTTCATGCAGGCCGTGGTCGACGACGCCGACTGGCACCTCCGGGCCGTCACCGACGGCTCGATCGTCCGCACCGTGAAGGCCCGTGACCTCATGCGCCAGTTCTCCCAGGCCGCGTGGGAGTGCGCCGACCCGGGCATGCAGTTCGACACCACGATCAACCGCTGGCACACCGCGGCCAACACCGGGCGCATCAACGGGTCCAACCCGTGCTCGGAGTACATGCACCTCGACAACTCGGCCTGCAACCTGGCCAGCCTCAACCTGCTGAAGTTCCTCGACCTGTCGGCCGACGCCAGCGCCGACTCCTTCGACGTCGAGGGCTTCAAGCACGCCGTCGAGATCATGTTCACCGGCCAGGAGATCCTGGTCGGCCGGGCCGACTACCCCACGGGCCCGATCGGCGACACCTCCCGCAAGTTCCGCCAGCTCGGCCTCGGCTACGCCAACCTCGGTGCCATGCTCATGGCCCTCGGCCTGCCCTACGACAGCGACGAGGGCCGGGCCTACGCCGCCGCCGTCACCTCGCTGATGACCGGCCACGCCTACGCCACGAGCGCCCGCACGGCCAGCCGCATGGGCCCCTTCGCCGGCTACGAGGAGAACGAGGAGCACATGCTCCGCGTGCTCCGCCAGCACCAGGAGGCGGCCGCCCAGATCGACGAGGACCTCGTGCCCTCCGAGCTGCTCAGCGCGGCCCAGACCTGCTGGGACGAAGCCAACGACCAGGCCCAGCACTTCGGCGTCCGCAACTCGCAGGCCTCCGTGCTGGCGCCCACCGGCACCATCGGCCTGATGATGGACTGCGACACCACCGGCATCGAGCCCGACCTCGGCCTGTGCAAGGTGAAGAAGCTCGTCGGTGGCGGCACGATGCAGATCGTCAACCAGACCGTGCCCCGGGCCCTCGCCCGCCTCGGCTACACCGCCGAGCAGAGCGCCGAGATCATCGCCTACATCGACGAGCACAAGTCGATCCTCGGCGCCCCGCACCTCGCCGCCGAGCACGTGGCCGTGTTCGCCTGCTCGATGGGCGACAACACGATCCACTACTCCGGTCACGTGCGGATGATGGCGGCCGTCCAGCCGTTCATCTCCGGGGCCATCTCCAAGACCGTGAACATGCCCGAGGACGCCACGGTCGAAGAGGTCGAGCAGCTCCACATCGATGCGTGGAAGCTCGGCGTGAAGGCCATCGCCATCTACCGCGACAACTGCAAGGTGGCCCAGCCGCTCTCCACGGCCAAGACCGCCAGCGCCGAAGCTGCCGACGCCGCGGCCGCCGGTGGTCCCGTCGAGGTCGTCGAGAAGATCGTCGAGCGGGTGATCGAGAAGGTCATCAAGGTCCCCACCCGCGAGAAGCTGCCCCGCCAGCGCACGTCGCGCACCTTCGACTTCCGGGTGGCCGACTGCAAGGGCTTCGTCACCGTCGGCGAGTTCGAGGACGGTCGTCCCGGCGAGATCTTCCTGCGGGTCTCGAAGCAGGGCTCCACCCTCGCCGGCATCATGGACGCCTTCGCCATCTCGGTGAGCTACGGCCTCCAGTACGGGGTGCCGCTGCGGGTCTACGTGGAGACCTTCACCAACACCCGCTTCGAGCCCGCCGGCATGACCGACGACCCGGAGCTGCGGATCGCCAGCTCGATCCTCGACTACATCTTCCGGCGCCTGGCCGTCGACTACCTGTCGCTCGAGGAGCGCACCGAGCTCAACATCCTCACCACGGGGGAGCGCACCCAGCCCACCCTGCCGGGTGTGGAGGAGACGGTCACCGAGAACCGCCAGGGCTCCGACGTGCCGTCGGATCCGCCGAGCTTCGATGCCAGCTCGCCGATCCTGTCCGACCTCACCAACGCCCCGAAGGAGCTCAGCCTCCTCGAGCGGGCCGGTGTGGTCGACCAGCCGGCGGCCAAGCCCAACCCGGTGATCCAGCCGAAGGCCAGCCACTCCGACGCCCCCTACTGCATGCAGTGCGGCGTCCAGATGCAGCGGGCCGGCTCCTGCCACGCCTGCCCCAGCTGCGGCAGCACCAGCGGCTGCAGCTGAGCTGACCCAGCTCCAACTGGATCTCCCTCCAGAGCGAACGGCGGCCCCCCGGGGCCGCCGTCTCGCGTCCCGGGTCAGGTGGTGGTGATGTGGCCGTCGTCGGCGACCTGGTGGCCTTCGGCTCGGAGCAGCGGCACCTGCACGGGTCGGTGGGAGCGGTAGACCCGGCCGTCGGACGGCACGACGCGCCACCACGGGGCATCGGGCGCTCGGCGCAGCACGTTGGCCACCGCCTGGCCACCCCCGGGACGGCCGATGGCCTCGGCCACCTCGGCGTAGGTCGCCAGGTCGCCGGGCTCCAGCCGGCTGACGAAGGCCAGCACCCCGGCCTGGAACGGCGTCGGCTCGTGGTCATCGGGCCACGGCTCGAACCTCGGCGGCAGGGGACGCGGTGTCGGCGGTCTCATTCGAGGTCGGAGGGGAGCACCTCGTCGAGCGCGATCAGCCCCGCCGTGGTGATGACGCCGATGTAGGTCGAGCCGTCGCACACGGCGATGCGGTCGGCGCCGGCGGTCTCCAGCGCTCTGATGGCGTCGAGGAGGCTCCACTGGAGGGAGGCCACGGGCAGGTCGCGGCGCATGACCTCCTCCGCGGTGGTGGTGTTCCACGTCGCCCGGTCCACGGCGGTGAGATCCTCGGCTTGGAGGACGCCGAGGTAGGTGTCGCCGTCGACGATGGCGACACCGTGCTGGCGAGTGCCCACCAGGTGGTTCCAGAAGATCTCCTCGATGGTGGCGTCGGGCGGGGCGGTGCGTGCTTCGGCGTCGACGACCGAGCTCAGCGGGAGTCGCATGCGTTGCTCGAGGTGGCCCACCCGGCCTCGGCGTTGGTACGGCGAGATCGATGCACCGCCCATCACCAGTTGCGCGACGACCGCGGCGATGAGGCCGGGTACGACGAAGCCGGATCGACCGGTGAACTCGGCGACGAAGACGACGGCAGCCAGCGGCACCCGGTAGCCGGCACCGAGGAAGGCCGCCATGCCCACCACCGGCATGAGGTTGCCGGCCTCGACGCCGATGGCGCCGCCGACGAGCCGCCCCACGAGCGCGCCCTGGATGACGAGGGGGATGAAGAGGCCGCCGGTGCCGCCGGCCCCGAGGGTGGCCGCCGTACCGAGCACCCGCAGCGTGCCCAACGCAGCGATGGCGGCGAGCCCCTGGTCGGGATCGAGGGCCCAGTCGAGGGCGTCGTACCCCGGCCCGAGTGCGAGGTGGCCGCCGTCGATGGCCTCAGCCGCGAGCACGGTGGCCGCCAGCACCACACCACCGACGATGATCCGCCTGACGACGGTGCCTCGGGCGGAGAGGTCTTTGGCTCGTCGGACGATCCACGTGAACACCCTGGCCAGCAGGCCACACGCGAGGCCCACCAGGGCCGCGCCGCCGAGGTCGGCGAGGTTGAACGGTGGCTGGCCGGCGATCGGGAGGATCGGCTCCGTGCCGGCGAAGGCGGCAAAGGTGACGTAGCTCGCCGCTGCGCTCGTCGCCGCGGGGAGCAGCATCCGTCGTGCGAGGTCGTCCTGGTACGGGACCTCGAGTGCGAACACGAGGCCGGTCACCGGGGCCTTGAAGATCGCCGCGACCCCAGCTGCTGCGCCGGCGACGAAGAGGGTGTTGCGGTCGATGCTCTGGAGGCGCCGGCCGAGGCGCTGGTGGACGTAGGTGCCGACGCCGGCGCCGGCGTAGAGCGCCGGCCCCTCGTAGCCCATCGGGGCCCCCGAGCCCAGGGTCGCCACCGCGGCCGCCAGCCGGTAGGGCACGGCTCGGAGCTGGCGTAGGCCAGCTCGCTCGTGGAAGTCGTGGATGTACGCGTCGGTGGTCGCGGGCGTCACGTGGGGCCCGCCGGCCCGGAGTGCGAGGGCCGCGATGGCCAGCCCGACGCAGGGCGCACCGGCCTGGAGCCACAGGGGGGCGTCCAGCACCTGATCGAGCAGGACGTGGCTGGCCAGGTGTTCGAAACCGGCGACGATCAACCCCACGAGCGCACCCACGCATCCGGCGACCAGCAGCGCATCGCGGGATCGGCGGCCGAGCTCCGCGAGCTCCCGCCGGCGGCGGGGATCGGCGCCACCGATCG
>JALYWQ010000021.1 GCA_030852625.1 Actinomycetota bacterium | reverse complement strand
AGACGGTGCGACGCCCACCCACTCATCGGTGGGCGGGCGCAGGCTCCGACGGGCTCAGCCGCCGCTGATGTCCTGCACCCGCTGCTTGCCGGCCGAGATCCACGGCATCATGCCGCGGAGCTGCTCGCCGACCTGCTCGATCTGGTGCTCCTTGCCCTTACGACGCAGCTCGTCGAACTTGGTGCCGCCGCTGCGGACCTCGCCGACGAACTCCTCGGCGAACCGGCCGGACCGGATGTCGTCGAGCACCGTCTTCATCTCGGCCTTCACGGCGGAGTTGATGATGCGCGGGCCGGTGACCAGGTCGCCGTACTCGGCGGTGGTCGAGATGGAGTAGCGCATGCCCGAGATGCCCTGCTCGTACATGAGGTCGACGATCAGCTTCAGCTCGTGCAGGCACTCGAAGTACGCGGATTCCGGCTGGTACCCGGCCTCGACGAGGGTCTCGAAGCCGGCCTGGACCAGCGCGGTGAGGCCGCCGCAGAGCACGACCTGCTCGCCGAACAGGTCGGTCTCGGTCTCCTCCTCGAAGGTGGTCTCGAGCACACCTGCACGGCTGCCGCCGATCGCGTCCGCGTAGGACAGCGCGAGCGCCTTGGCGCCGCCGGTGGCGTCCTGCGCCACGGCGATGAGGGCCGGCACGCCGCCGCCCTCGGTGTAGGTGCGGCGCACCAGGTGACCGGGGCCCTTCGGGGCGACGAGGGCCACGTCGACATCGGCCGGCGGCACCACCTGGTCGAAGCGCACGCTGAAGCCGTGGCCCACGAAGAGGGCGTCGCCCGACGACAGGTTGGGAGCGATGTGCTCGTTGAAGATGGCCTTGTGCTCGGTGTCGGGCCCGAGGAGCATCACGAGGTCGGCCTCGGCGGTGGCGTCGGCGATCGACAGCACCCGCAGGCCGGCGGCCTCGGCCTTGGCCACGGAGGACGAATCCGACCGCAGGCCCACCCGCACGTCGACACCGGAGTCCTTGAGGTTCAGGGCGTGGGCGTGGCCCTGCGAGCCGTAGCCGATCACGGCGACCTTGCGGCCGGCGATGAGCGAGCTGTCGGCGTCCTTCTCGTAGTACACGTTGGCCATCAGAGGTCCTTACTTGTCGGTGCTTGTGGTGTCGGAGTCGGTAAAGGCTCGCAGGCGGTCCTGGAAGCCGTCGAACCGGGCGGGGTCCATCTCGACGATCTCGATGACGTTCACCAGCTTGGCCAGCTGCTTGGTCACCTGGTCGAGGGTGGCGGAGGCGGCGTCGACGCCGATGATCATGCGGCTGAGCCGCTCGTCGTCGGTGGGGGCCACGGCCAGGCCGGTGATGTTGAAGCCCCGGCGGGCGAAGAGCCCCGACACCCGGGCCAGCACGCCGGCCTTGTTCTCGACGAGCACGGCGAGCAGATGGTGGGCGATCGGCCCACCCGCACTCGCGGCCTCCGAAGGATCCACCCAGACGTCACTCACTGGACGAAATCCTTGCCGAGGGCGGGATCGGTGATGATCTCGTCGTTGCTCTTGCCGGCCGGGACCATGGGGAACACCTTCTCCGACGCGTCGGTGCGGAAGTCGATGACGACCGGGCGGTCGTCGATCTCGTTGGCCTTCTGGATGGCCGACTCGACCTCTTCGGGCGACTCGACCCGCATGCCCACGCAGCCCATGGCCTCGGCCCAGAGCTTGTAGTCGGGCAGGTCGGGCGACAGGTACACCTCGGAGTAGCGCTCCTCGTAGAACATCTCCTGCCACTGGCGGACCATGCCGAGGTAGGCGTTGTTGAGGATGGCGATCTTCACGGGGATCCGCTCGGCCGCTGCGGTGACGAGCTCCTGCGCCGTCATCTGGAAGCAGCCGTCGCCGTCGACGGCCCACACCATCTTGTCGGGACGCCCGACCTTGGCGCCGATGGCGGCGGGCACGGAGAAGCCCATCGTGCCCAGGCCACCGGAGTTCACCCACGTGTAGGGGTGGTTGAACTTCCAGTACTGGGAGGTCCACATCTGGTGCTGACCGACGCCGCTGGCGACGATGCAGTCGTCGGGCGTGTTGTCCCGGAGCTGCTCGAGCACGAACTGCGGCTTCAGCGCGTCGCCGGGCTCCGACGGCGCGTAGGAGAGCGGGTGCAGCTCCTGCCAGCCGGAGATGGTCTGCTTCCAGTCGGTGCGGTCGGGCTGGGTCGAGCCGTCGGCCTGCAGCGACCGCAGGACGTGGACCAGCTCCTCGATGACCAGCCGGCAGTCGCCGGTGATCCCCACGTCGGGGCGGCGGACCTTGCCGAGCTCGGCGGGGTCGATGTCGACGTGGATGACCTTGGCGTCGGGCGCGAAGGCCGGGATCTTGCCGGTGACCCGATCGTCGAACCGGCTCCCCAGCGCGATGAGGAGGTCGGAGCGCTGCATGGAGGTGACGGCGGTGTAGTTGCCGTGCATGCCGGGCATGCCGAGCGCGAGCGGGTGGTCGTCGGGGAAGGCGCCACGGGCCATGAGGGTGGTGACGACGTGGATGTCGCACAGCTCGGCCAGCTCCCGGAGAGCCTCGGCGGCGCGGGCCTTGAGGATGCCGCCGCCGGCGTAGATCACCGGGCGGGTGGACCGGAGGATCAGCTCGGCGGCGTCCCGGATGAGCTTCGGGTCACCCTGGGTGACGGGGGCGTAGCCGGGCAGCCCTTCCTTCACGCTGGCGTCGTCGGGCCACTCCCACTCCATGGCGGAGTTGGGGTTCATGGCGTCGACGATGTCCTTCGGGATGTCGAGCAGCACCGGACCGGGCCGGCCGGTGGTGGCGATGTGGAAGGCCTCCCGGACCGCCCGGGGGATGTCCTGGGCCGAGGTGACGAGCTCGTTGTGCTTGGTGACCGACCGGGTGATGCCGATCGTGTCGCACTCCTGGAAGGCGTCGGTGCCGATGGCGGCCACCGGCACCTGCCCGGTGATGACGACCATCGGGATCGAGTCCATGTAGGCGTCGCACAGCGGGGTGACGATGTTCGTCGCCGCCGGGCCGGATGTGACCATCGCCACACCTGGCCGTCCCGTCACGTGGGCGTACCCCTCCGCCATGTGGCCGGCGCCCTGCTCGTGGCGAACGAGGATGTGGCGGATCGGGCTGTCGAGCAGCGGGTCGTACACCGGGAGGATGCAGCCGCCGGGAAGCCCGAAGATCGTGTCGACGCCCTCCATCTCGAGGGATTTGATGAGTGCTTGCGCACCGGTGAGCTGCATCAGTTGATCCTTCCCTGCAAAACGACGACGACCTCCCGGCTGGGAGGTCGTTGAGCGCACACGCGAGGGCAGTCGCGGTGCGCTAGCGGAGTACCAGAATGCTCGACGGGCGGGCCATGCGGGGCACTATCCCACGCCCATAGCACGCCGAGCAAGCCTGATGCCGGACCCCTCGGGGTTCCGCTTGTGCTCCAGTTCACCCAACCCCCAGAATGTCGTGCACGGCTCCGGACCGCGACTATGGTGTCCAACAAGTCCGGAGCGGACCTACAACTCCCGATGCCCCGGTGTCGGTCCAAGGTTTCAACGAGGAGAAACTGTGAGCATGTCGAAGGATGATCTCGGTCGGGTCGTGCGTGCAGCCGCGGTGAGCGGCCTGCTCGGCGCCGCTGGTCTGGTGATCGCCGCCGGCCCTGTCAACGCCCAGGACAACGGTTCGGGCAACGGTTCTGGCAACGGTTCCGGCAACGGCTCCGGTGACACCGGTGGTGCGCCCACCAGCAGCACCACCACCACCACGGTGGCCGGTGGCGGCGGGCTCGCCAAGACGGGTAACAGCGCAGCGGCTCCGCTCGCGCTCGGTGGTGCCGCGGTGGGCGTCGTGCTCGCCGGCCGCCGCCTCCTCGCTGCCCGCGCCTGACCATCTGAGTTTGGACCAACCGGGAAAGCCCGGGGCCTCGCGGCCCCGGGCTTTTCGGCGTGTGAGGACGAGGTTCCTGGCCCCGATCGCGGCCCGCGCAAGACGTGGCGCCCGCTGGTTCTGGCGCCACAAGGTCACCTCCGGGGTGCTGCTGCTCCTCCTCGTGCTCACCGTCGGCACGATCATCGACCTGCTGCGCATCCGGTCCGACCTCGACGCCGGACGCACCACCATCAGCGGGTTGCAGCTCGACAACCTCGACGCCGGCCTCCTGCCGACGATCGATGAGGCCGTCGACCACCTGGACGACGCCGACGAGCTCGCCGACAGCAGCCCCTTCCTGAAGGTGCTCGGCGCCGTCCCGGTGGTGCGGGGCCAGGTCGACGCCGTGCGCGACCTCACCGAGGTGGGCACGGACCTCGGGGAGACGGCCCGCACGTCCACCGCGGCCATCGACGCCGTGCTGGAGCAGGCCGGCGCGGACGCCTCGGCGCGCGTCACCCTCCTCGACACGGTGCTCGAGCAGCTCGACGCCATCGAAGCCGAGGTGCGGGCCACCGAGCTCAGCACCAGCGGGCGTCTGATCGGACCCCTCGACTCGGCCCGACGCCAGGTGCGCAGCGCCCTCGACCGGGCGCCAGGACGACTGGCCGAGGCCCGCTTCTACGTCAGCGGGCTCCGCCGCCTCCTCACCGGCCCGTCGCGCTACCTCGTGCTCGCGGCCAACAACGCCGAGATGCGGGGCGGCGCCGGCATGCCGCTGTCGGGCGGCGTCGTCACCATCCAGAACGGCGACATCGAGTTCGGCTCGTTCGTGCAGCTGGCGCCGCAGGTGTTCCCGCGCCCGGAGTTCGACTACCCGGAGGGCTGGAAGTACGCCTACGGCCGGTGGTCGTACGGGCAGAACTACCTCGAGACCGCGGTGTCGCCCAACTTCGGCACCACCGGCCCGCTCTACGCCGCCATGGCCCCCAACGCCGGCTTCGGTGAGGTCGACGGCGTGCTGGAGATCGACGTGGTAGCGCTCCGCGAGCTCATCAAGGTGATCGGGCCCGTCGAGCTCGACGGTGTCACCTACGACGAGAGCAACATCGAGCAGCAGATCCTCAACGAGAACTACCTGAAGTTCGCCACCATCGAAGGCGACCGCGAGAACCGCGTGCAGCTGCAGTCGGCGCTGGCCACCCGCATCTTCGACGCCTTCAAGGAGCGCGACATCCCCGTCGCCGACCTGGCCTTCGCCATGCGCACGGCGGCGCAGGGTCGCCACCTCCTCGCCTACTCCAAGGACGCCGCGGTCCAGGACCTCTGGACGTCGATCGGGGCCGACGGCGAGCTCATCCCGCCGTCGCTCATGGTCACCGTGCAGAACGTGGCCGCCAACAAGCTCGACTGGTACATCGACCCCCAGGTCGTGCTCAACGTGCTGCCCGGGACCGACGGGTACTGGAAGGCCCGGCTCACCGTCATCATCCACAACCCGGAGGTGGAGCGGACCAGCCCGCAGGTGGACGGCACCTACGACGGCCTCACCAACGGACGGCATCGGGCCTTCGTGGCGGTGTACCTACCGGAGAACGCCGTCAACATCCGCACGCTCGACGTCCCGTTCAGCGAGTTCGGCATCGATCCCCCGCTCAACATGGTCGGCAAGCGCATCGAGATCGCCCGTGGCGAGACGGCGCGGGCGGCCCTCGAGTTCTCCCTGCCCGAGGAGACGGTGGCGGCGCTGATCGTCCCCTCCGGACGGGTGCGGCCGATCACCTACACCGTGAACGGCTTCTCGGTGCCCGACACGTCGATCTTCCCGGTGTTCTGGGTGCAGCCCGAGGGCCAGGACGACACCGCCGGTGCGCCGGCCATCGCCGCGCTGCTCGCCCTGTTCGGCGCGCTGGCCATGGTCGTGCACACTCGAGCCCGGTTCCGGGTCGCCGCCACCCGGCCGTTGCGACCGCTTCCGATCTTCGCCCAGCGGGCGCCCACGCTCGCGGCGCTCCTCTTCCTCGGCGCCATCGCCGCCCTGCTGGTGGGCGCGCTGATCAACAGCGGCGCCAGCGGGTAGCGGCGGTCAGGCCTCGGTGATGGCGCCTCGTTCGGCGCCGGTGGCGAGGCGGGCGTACTTGGCCAGCACGCCGGTGGTGTAGCGGGGCTCGGGGATCTTCCAGTTGGCCCGCCGCTCGGCGAGGGTGTCCTCGTCGACCAGCAGGTCGATGGTGTGCTCCACCACGTCGATCACGATGCGGTCACCCTCGGCCACGAAGGCGATGGGACCACCGTCGACGGCCTCTGGGGAGATGTGGCCGATGCAGAACCCGTGGGTGCCACCGGAGAACCGGCCGTCGGTGATGAGGGCGGCGTCGCCACCCCGCCCGACGCCCTTCATGGCGCCGGTGATGGCGAGCATCTCGCGCATGCCCGGCCCGCCCTTGGGGCCCTCGTAGCGGATCACCACGATGTCACCGGCTTCGATGCGCTCGCCGAGGACGGCCTCCATGGCCGCGTCCTCACCGTCGAACACCCGGGCTCGACCCTCGAAGCGGAGGTGGTCGATGCCCGCCACCTTCACCACCGCGCCGTTGGGGGCCAGCGAGCCACGGAGCACGGCGATGCCGCCGATGGGGTTGATGGGATCCGACAGCGGGTGGATGACCACACCGTCGGGCGCCGGCGGATCGAGCTCGGCCAGGTTCTCGGCCACCGTCTTGCCGGTGACGGTGAGGCAGTCGCCGTGGAGCAGGTCGGCCTCGAGGAGGTGGCGCATCACCATCGGCACGCCACCCACGCGGTCGATGTCGACCATGTGGAACCGGCCGTGGGGCTTGGTGTCGCCGATGTGCGGGACACGCGCCGCGATGCGGTTGAAGTCGTCGAGCTCGAGCTCGACGCGGGCTTCGGCGGCGATGGCGAGGAGGTGGAGCACGGCGTTGGTGGAACCGCCGAGGGCCATGGTGACGGCGATGGCGTTCTCGAACGCCTCCTTGGTCAGGATGTGGCGGGGCCGGATGCCGAGCTCGAGGAGGCGGACCACGGCCCGGCCGCTCTCGTAGGCGAAGTCGTCACGACGGCTGTCGGGCGCCGGCGGGCTCGACGAGCCGGGCAGCGACATGCCGAGAGCCTCGGCCACCGAGGCCATGGTGTTGGCCGTGAACATGCCGGCGCAGCTGCCCTCGCTGGGGCAGGCGCCCCGCTCGATCTCGCCGAGCTCCTCGAGGCTCATGGTGCCGGCCGAGTAGGCGCCCACCGCCTCGAACACGGTGGTGATGTCGGTGGCCTTGCCGTGGTGGTTGCCGGGCAGGATCGACCCGCCGTAGAGGAACACCGACGGCAGGTTCACCCGGGCCGCCGCCATGAGCATGCCGGGAAGGCTCTTGTCGCACCCGGCGAAGGTGACGAGGCCGTCGAGGCGCTCGGCGTGCATCACCGTCTCGACGGAGTCGGCGATGACCTCGCGGGACACGAGCGAGGCCCGCATGCCCTCGTGGCCCATCGAGATCCCGTCGGACACCGCGATGGTGGTGAACTCGATCGGGAAGCCGCCGGCGTCGCGCACGCCGACCTTGGAGCGCTTGGCCAGGCGGTCGAGCGGGAGGTTGCAGGGCGTGACCTCGTTCCACGACGACGCCACCGCCACCTGGGGCTTCTCCCAGTCGTCGTCGGTCATGCCGATGGCCCGGAGCATCGCTCGGGCCGGGGCCTTGGTGGGTCCCTCCGTCACGTCCCGGCTGCGGGGCTTGATGTCGACGGGCACGTCGTCCGGATCCATGGCCATGGGCGCAGGTTAGTGACGGGGTTCCGGATCTCCCCAAGCGGTTCGCTACGGGGCGGCGGCGAGGAGGGGGGCGACGAGGCCGCGGACCGCAGCGCGGAGGGCGCCGGGATCGTCGGCCGGCAGGCTGGTGCTGCGGGTGAGCACGAACGACAGCCCGAGGCGGGCGAGGGTCTCGGCGACCAGGTCGGCGGGCGGGCCGGCCTCCGCGACGCCGGCGGCCACGATGGCCGGGGCGAAGGC
>JALYWQ010000474.1 GCA_030852625.1 Actinomycetota bacterium | reverse complement strand
CGACGCCGCCAGGCGCGAACTGCCCGTGCGGGTGTCGGCGTGGCTGTGCCTCGCCGAGAACATGCCGTCGGGCACCGCCATCCGCCCGGGCGACGTGCTGCGGATGTGGAACGGCACGAGCGTCGAGGTCACCAACACGGATGCCGAAGGGCGCCTGGTGCTCGCCGACGGCCTCGCGGCCGCGGCGACGGAACACCCCGATCTGCTCGTCGACGTGGCCACCCTCACGGGCGCCGCACGGGTGGCGCTCGGTGAGCGCACCACGGGTCTCATGGGCGACACCGCCGCCACCGAGCGCGTGCTCGCGGCGGCCGCATCCGCCGATGAGGCGATGTGGGCGATGCCGCTGCCTGCCGAACTGCGTTCCGTGCTCGACTCGGATGTCGCCGACCTCGCCAACGCGAAACCCGGACACACCGCGGGCGGCATGCTCGTGGCCGGACACTTCCTGCGTACGTTCGTCGGTGAGGCAGGTTCCGAGGGCCCGGGCGCCCGCATCGGATGGGCCCACCTCGACATCGCAGGCCCCGCCTACAACTCCGGAGCACCCTACGGCGCGGTCGGCAAGGGACCATCCGCGGTGGCCGTGCGAACCCTGCTCACCCTGACGGCGGAGCTCGCACAGCCGTAGTAGGGTCGTTTCGGCAAGGAACGCCTTGCCCATTCCCGCTCTGCGACACCACCGATGACGCGGAGCTTCGACACGTGAAGCGCAAGGGAGTTTCTCCAGTGTCCGAGCAGACCTTCGACCTCGTCGTTCTGGGAGCGGGAAGCGGTGGTTACGCCGCCGCCCTCCGCTATGCCCAGCTCGGCAAGTCCGTGGCACTCATCGAGAAGGACAAGGTCGGCGGCACCTGCCTCCATGTCGGCTGCATCCCGACGAAGGCCCTCCTGCACTCCGCCGAAGTCGCGGATGTCTCGCGGGAGTCGGCGAAGTACGGGGTGACCACCCAGTTCGGCGGCATCGACATCGCGGCCGTCACGAGCTACCGCGAAGGCATCGTCGCGGGCAAGTACAAGGGCCTCCAGGCTCACCTCAAGGGCCGTGGCATCACGACCATCGAGGGTGCCGGCCGCCTCACCTCGCCGAACACGGTGCAGGTGGGCGACCAGACCATCCGCGGCACCAACGTGATCCTCGCGACGGGTTCCTACTCGCGCACCCTCCCGGGTCTCGAGATCGGCGGGCGCGTCATCACCTCCGAGCAGGCTCTCGCCCTCGACTTCGTGCCCAAGAAGGTCGCCGTGCTCGGCGGCGGCGTGATCGGCGTCGAGTTCTCGAGCGTCTGGAAGAGCTGGGGCGCCGACGTCACCATCATCGAGGCGCTGCCGCACCTCGTTCCCAACGAGGACGAGTCGATCTCGAAGCACTTCGAGCGCGCGTTCCGTCGTCGCGGCATCGACTTCAAGATCGGCGTGCGCTTCTCGGGTGTCACCCAGAACGAGTCGGGCGTCGTCGTCACCCTCGAGAACGGCGAGACCGTCGAGGCCGACATCCTGCTCGTCGCCGTCGGACGCGGCCCGCTGACCGCGAACCTCGGATACGAAGAGGTCGGCGTGCAGCTCGACCGCGGCTTCGTCGTGGTCGATGACAAGCTCCAGACCACCGTGCCCGGCGTCTACGCCGTCGGCGACATCGTGCCCGGCCTGCAGCTCGCACACCGCGGCTTCCAGCAGGGCATCTTCGTCGCCGAGGTGCTCGCGGGCCTCGACCCGATCATGGTGGACGACGTCAACATCCCCAAAGTCACCTACTCCGACCCCGAGGTCGCCTCGGTCGGCCTCACGGAGGCCAAGGCCGCGGAGAAGTACGGCGCCGAGAACATCACGGCGTTCGAGTACAACCTCGCCGGCAACGGCAAGAGCCACATCATCGGCACCTCGGGGATCATCAAGGCGATCCGCGTCAACGACGGCCCCATCGTCGGGGTGCACATGATCGGTGCCCGTGTGGGCGAACTGATCGGCGAGTCGCAGTTGGTCGTCGACTGGGAGGCATACCCCGAAGACATCGCCCCCTACATCCACGCCCACCCCACGCAGAATGAAGCTCTCGGCGAGACCTTCCTGGCACTTGCCGGGAAGCCTCTTCACGTCTGAGCGCCACAGCTAAGCTAGAACGACATGGCTTTGAACAAGGAGCAGCACCGATGAGCGAATCCGTCAGCCTCCCGGCGCTCGGCGAGAGCGTCACGGAAGGTACGGTGACACGCTGGCTGAAGAAGGTCGGCGACAGCGTGGAGGTCGACGAGCCTCTGCTGGAGGTCTCGACCGACAAGGTCGACACCGAGATCCCCTCCCCCGTCGCCGGCGTGATCGAGGAGATCCTCGTGGCCGAAGACGAGACCGTCGAGGTCGGTGCGCCACTGGTGCGCATCGGCGACGGTTCGGGTGGCGGGGAGGCGGCTCCGGCGGCTCCGGCGGAAGCGCCAGCTCCGGCTGAGGCACCGGCTCCCGCGGCTGAGGCACCTGCCCCGGCCGCCGAGACACCCGCTCCCGCTGCTGAGGCACCTGCGGCCGAGGCACCCGCTCCCACTGCTGAGGCGCCCGCTCCTGCAGCCGAGGCGCCCGCTCCTGCAGCCGAGGCGCCCGCTCCCGCTGCCGAGGCACCTGCCCCGGCCGCCGAGACACCCGCTCCCGCTGCTGAGGCACCTGCGGCCGAGGC
>JALYWQ010000435.1 GCA_030852625.1 Actinomycetota bacterium | reverse complement strand
TCGGGACCGGACCGGCGATCGCCGGTCACGACCCGCCGATCGGCGGCCGAGGCCGAACGTCCGGTCGAGCAGGGCGGCGACGAGCAGGGCCGCGATGCCGAAGCCGACGGGCTGCCAGTCGACGAGGGCGTCCGGGAGGTACGAGGGCAGGACGGCGAGGAGGAGCGCTGCGAGCGGGGCGCCGATCAGCACGTTGGAGCCGCAGATCACGAGGACGCTCAACCAGAGCAGCGACTCGAACAGGCCGAAGGTGTCGACGCTGGCCTGGGTGGTCGCCGCGATCGACAGGCCACCGGTGAGTGCGGCGAGGAAGGCCGACACGCAGAACACCAGCAGGCGAGCGACGTTGGCGTCGGCGCCGAGCGACGAGAGCGCGGTGGGGCTGTCGCCGACGGCCCGCAGGATGCGCCCCAGGCGGCTGCGCTGCAGGGCGGCGACGGCCGCCGCGCACAGAGCGGCGATGGCGACGACGACCCCGAAGTACCAGCGATCGCTCTGCCCGTCGATGAACCACAGGTCGGGCCTGGGCGCCGACCGGAAGCCCAGGCCCCCGAACATCACCCCTGCCGGGTAGAGCAGTCGCTGCACGACCAGCCCGAACCCGAACGTGGCCAGCGCCAGGTACACGCCGGAGAGGCGGATGGCCGGCACGGCCACGAAGGCCCCGAGCGGCACCGCGGCGAGGGCGCCCAGCGCGAGGGCTGGCACCCACGGGAGCCCGGCGTCGCTGAGGTGGGCGAACGAGGTGGCGCCCACCGCCACGAACGCCGCGTGGCAGAGGGAGATCTGGTTCGAGGTCCAGGTGAGGAGGCCGATCGACAGCAGCATCGGCGTGAGCACGGCGGCGTTGAGGTACACGGGCAGCTTGGCGTCGACGAGCTGCGGCACGAGCGCGGCGCCGAGGCCGATCGCCACGATGACGCCGGATCGCATCGGGAGCGACCACCGCTTCCCGACCCGGCTGGCTCGGGCTCGCGTCGTGGCGGTGCGCACGGCCAGGCTGCCGGCGGGGGTCACCAGCAGCACGATGAACAGCACGAGGAAGGGAACGCTGGTGGGCAGCCCGGCCAGCCCGGGGTGGTCGGCCACGAGGTGGGTGGCGACCGAGGCGCTCACGCCGATGACCAACCCGCCGACGTAGGTCCACGGGAGGCTCGAGAAGCGGCCGATGGCGGCGGCGCCGAAGGCCTGGATCACGAGGAGGGTGAGCCGCGACGGATCGCGGCCGATGCTCGGGCCGATGAGCACCCCGGTGAGGGCCGCGAAGCTGGAGCCGATCACCCACGCCGTCATCCGGACCCGGCGGGGCGGCGTTGCGGCCAGCGCGAGGAGGGCCGGGTCGTCCACGACGGCCCGCATGGCCAGACCCGTGCGGCTGAAGCGGAAGTAGACGACGAGCAACGCCACCGCCACCAGGCCGGCCGCCGACACCAGCAGTTGCTCGTAGGTGACGTCGACGCCGGCCAGCTCGACGCTCCCGCGCGGGAGGTAGCCGTCGAAGGTGAGGCTGGCCGCTCCGTAGCGGACCGTGAGGCCGCCCTGGATCGCGAGCAGCAACCCCACCGTCGCCACGATGGCCAGGATCGGTCGGGCCTGGCCGACCGCACCCGCCACCACGTCGACCACCAGGCCGCCGACCACACCGACGATCACCACGGTGACCACGAGGGCGAGCGGCCACGGGATGCCGGCGTCCTCGTGCAGGTCGTAGAAGGCGTAGGCGGCGACCGCGGCGATGGCGCCGTGGGCCAGGTTGAACACGCCGGTGGCCTTGAAGGTGAGCACGAGGCCCACCGCGGCCAGACCGAACAGGGAGCCGGACGCGACCCCGATGACGACGAACGGAAGGAGGTCCTTCACGCCTGGCAGGCCTCACAGGCGACGAGCCCGTCGTCCAGCCAGCGCTGCCGCTGCCCGCGCCGGACCGTCCGACCGGTCACCAGCGCGCAGTCGGGACGGTGGAACAGGACGCTCGTGCCGGTCCGGCGCCGTACGCGCAGCTCGGCCGTCGACCGGTCGACGGGCGCCTCCGGCAGGGCGCCGACGCTGGCGACCACCGCGGCCACGCGCGCCGCTACCGCGCGGCGGGTGGACAGGAGCCACAACGCCACCGATGCCGCGGCCACGACGGCGCCCACGACCGAGACGGCGACCCAGGGGGCTTGGCGGTCGAGGGCCACCTCGTCCCGGGCCCCCCACCAGCCAGCGACCACGAGCACCAGCCCCACACCGGCGCGGACCGTCACCGCCGCGATGCGCCGGGGCTCGAGCGACGGCACGCTCACCCCTCGGGGGGATCCTGCTGTGCGAGCAGCCGATCGAGCTTCTGGTCGATCTCGTCGAGCTTGCGCCACTCGTCGCGGAGGTCAGCCGACAGCCAGAGCGCGGCTCCCACCCCCACGAGGAACAGGCCGCCGATCCCGCCGCTGAGGACGTAGGGGATCTGCTGCCCGGGGTAGAGGGCGTCGTCGATCCCGAGCCAGCCGAGCAGCAGGGCCAGGCCGCCCACGACCACGAGCAGCACCGCGAGGGCTCGGTCCCACTGTGCTCGGAGCCATGCCTTCAGGTCCATCAGCCGGACACCTCCGCCGGGTCAGGGGCTCGGCTACCTCGACCGGCGACGAGCCCGAGGGCCGGGCCGATCAGCACGACTGCGGCCGCAGCGCCGATCAGCAGGAGGTAGATGCCTGAGGCGTCGAACGGCTCCGCCGCCACCCGCGCCGCCACGATGGTCGGGCGGTCGCCGTCGTCTGCGAAGGGACGGGCGACGGCGCCTCCGGTCGGGGCGCCGAGCACCCCGGTGCCACCGAGGTCGGCCGAGGGCAGCACGCCGGGGAGCACGGTGTCGGCGCCGGGTACCTCGGGCGCCGCGGGGATGGCGCCGGCGGCGTCGAGCCGGGCCGACGACTGGCCGAGCACCACCTTGATCGTGCCGTCACCGAGCGGGCCGAAGTCCTGCGTGCGGGTGAGCTCCAAGCCGCCCGCCACGACCGTGGCATCGGTGGTGATCGACGGGAGCAGCGTGAGCTCGAGGCCGGACGACGCCAGGAGGCCGTTCACCACCGCGGCCACCGGTGACGGCACCGGCACGCCGCCGATCTCGAAGCCGTCCGGCGTCAGGTCGATGCTCAGCGCGCCGACCTGGATCCCCGACGCCCGGAAGTCGGACGTGCGGTGGATCTCGCCATCGGCGTCGCGCTCGATGCGGGCCGTGGAGGTGAGCGAGCCGATCACCAGCGGCCCGACCCGCAAGCCGGCGATGGAGCCGGTGGCCTCGGCCACGACCGATCCGTCGTCGCCCTCGGTGATGGCGGACTTGGCCGACAGCGGCGCGAGGAGGGTGCCCGACGCGCCGGGCGCGCTGATGGCCTCGGCCCGCACGTCACCGGGGAGGGCGTCGGCCGTCAACCGACCGATCCCGAGGTCCACCTCCGCGTGGGGGCGCAGGTCGTCGGCCTGGGCCGCGAACGGGTAGGGCGGCAGCGCCGGCGCCTGGGCCAGGAGCGGCTCCAGCAGTTCACCGGGGACCTCGATCTGGCCAAGGAGGTCGAGGACCTCCTTGGGGAGCCCAGGCACGTTGGCGCCGATGAGCCCGGGGACCCCGCTGACCAGGCCCGGCACCTGAGGGCCGAGGCCCGCCGCCAGGCCCGGCAGGTTGAGCACGACATCGCCGGGATAGGGGTAGCTGGCCAGTGCGATCCTCGTGCCGAGGGAGTCGAGGGTGGTCTGGGCGAGCGGACCGCCGCCGTCGACGATGTTCGGCACGAGGGGGGCCTTGGCGATGGTGACCGACAAGCGGGCGCCGAACGCCGAGCTGCTCGCCCCGTAGCCCGCCACGGCCTGGGCCGAGGACGGGCCCGGCCGGGCGACCAGCAGGGCGAGGCCGGCCAGCGCTACGACGACCGGCACCCGCCAACGAAGACCGAGGGATCGCGTCACGGGCAATGCCGCTGTCCGCCGTCGGGGCTCACGAACGCGCCCCGCTGCACCCGCACCACCCAGTAGCAGGCCGGCATCACACCAGCGTTGTTGGCCGCGCCGGCGGTGAAGCTGACCGGGTAGGTGAGGCCGCCGAGGTCGTCGCCCTGGATGGCGTAGAGGCCCTCGAGGATCCCCGCCGACGTGGTGGGGTCGGAGGCCTTGCGCAGGGCGGCCTCGAGGAGGCGGGCCGAGACCCAGCCCTGGATCGCCGATCCGTCGGAGACGACGCTCGGCGCGAACGTCTTCAGCACCCGGTCGTACTCGGCCACCGCCGGGATCGAGGTCTGGAACCACGGCGCCGTCGACTGCCCCACGTAGGCGCCGTCCATCGACGGCCGGCGGAGCTCGGCGGGGGTGGTCGACTGCGCCGAGTGCACGAGGAGCGGGCGGTAGTCGACGGCGGCGCAGTTGTCGGCCAGCCGCTGGTTGGCCTGCCCGTCAAGCGCCACGAAGAGCATCTGGGCGCCCTCGTTCTTGGCCGCCAGACACGGTGCGGTGTAGTCCGGCTGGGCGAGCGATGCTCGAGCCCGGTAGACGACCTCGAGGCCGGCCTGGTCGAAGCCCGCCTGGTCGGTGGCGCTGGCGCACCCCTGGGCTTCGGCGCAGGAGACGACGGCCACCTTGGTGAAGCCGCTCGGCCGGCCGAGGCTGGCCATGAGGTTGCCGAACGATGCCGCCAACCGGGTGTCGCTCGGCATCTGGGGGAAGTACATCGGGCTGGTCAGGAACCAGGGGCTGCCGCCCTCGCTGCCGATCACGGGCACCCGCTTGCCCTCGAGGTACGACACCGCCGACTGGCCGGACAACGCGGCGGTGGTGTGCACGAAGGCCACCACCCCGCGGTCCTCCACGAATTGCTGCACCAGCGATCGGTGCCGGGCGGGGTCGCCGCCGTCGTCGGCGACGATCAGCTCGACGGGATGGCCGGCGATGCCGCCGTTGGCGTTGACCCAGGCCGCCCAGGCCTGCGCGGCCCGCACGCCGGGAGCGAGGGCACCGCCGATGGGGCCCGACGTGGTGCCCACGCTGCCGAGGCGGATGGGTTCGCCCCGGGGGACGGCCACGCCACCGCCGGTGCCACCGACGGGGGCCGACCCGCCATC
>JALYWQ010000431.1 GCA_030852625.1 Actinomycetota bacterium | reverse complement strand
GTCAGGTGCTGCCATGCTGTGGCCATGAGCGGCATCTGCGACGGACGGGTGGTCATCGTCACCGGAGCGGGACGGGGCCTCGGACGGGCCCACGCCCTGGAGCTGGCCCGCCAGGGCGCTCGGGTCGTGGTGAACGACGTGGGCACCGAGCTCGACGGGAGCGGTGGTGGCACCGGTCCTGCGGTGGAGGTGGTCGAGGAGATCACTGCGGCCGGCGGCGAGGGCGTGGCCGACAACAACGACGTGGCCGACTTCGACGGCGCGGCGGCGCTGGTGCAGACGGCCATCGCCACGTGGGGGCAGCTCGACGCGGTGGTGAACAACGCCGGCATCGTGCGGGACCGCATGTTCGCCAACGCCTCCGAAGACGAGTGGGACGCCGTCGTGCGCGTGCACCTGAAGGGCCACTTCGCCGTCGCCCGTCACGCCGCCGCCCACTGGCGGGACCTGGCCAAGGCCGGCGACACCCCCGACGCCCGCATCATCAACACCAGCTCCGGCGCCGGCATCATGGGCTCGATCGGCCAAGCCGCCTACTCCGCTGCGAAGGGCGGGATCGCCAGCCTCACCCTCGTGCAGGCCGCTGAGCTCGGCCGCTACGGCGTCACCGCCAACGCCCTCGCCCCGTCGGCCCGCACCCGCATGACCGAGGGCGTGTTCGACTCCATGGCCAAGCCCGACGACCCCGACGCGTTCGACGCCATGGCGCCGGACAACGTCAGCCCGATCGTGGCCTGGCTGGCCTCGCCGCTCTCGGCCCACGTCACCGGGCGGATGTTCGAGGTGGAGGGCGGCACGGTGGGCATCGCCGACGGATGGCAGCACGGTCCCACCCGCGACAAGGGCGCCCGCTGGGAACCCGCCGAGCTCACCGGCGTGATCGACGAGCTCCTGGCCGAGGCGCCCGCTCCGGCGCCGGTGTACGGCACGGGCTGAGCCGCCGCCGGCCATCGGTCAGGATGACGGGATGACGACGCCGGCCACCAGCGCCACCGCTCGCACGCGCGACGGGCGCACGCTCCACTACGTCAGCACGGGTGAGGGTCGACCCACCGTGGTGTTCGAGTCGGGCATGGGTGCGTCGCGGTCGGCGTGGGGTGGCGTGGTCCCGGTGGTGGCCGAACGGGCCCGATGCGTCGCGTACGACCGGGCCGGCCTGGGCCGCTCCCCCGCCGCCACCGGCGACCGGCGGCTCGCCAACCTCGTCGCCGACCTCGTCGACCTCCTCGAGCACCTCGACGACGGGCCTTACCTCCTCGTCGGGCACAGCTGGGGCGGGCCGATCCTCCGACAGCTCACCGCCGCGCGACCCGAGCTCGTGGCCGGGCTGGTGCTCGTGGACCAGACCGACGAACGGTGCGACCTCTACTTCGACAAGACCGCGATTCGGCAACAGCGGTGGGCTGCGAAGTCCCTGCCGTTCCTGGCCCGCACCCGTCTGTTGCGCCTACAGGTGTCGGCCACGACCAAGCGCCTGCCGCCGGAGGTCCGAGCGGCGAGCCTCGCCGAGGACACCACGCTGGCCGCGGCCCGCGGGATGCAGGCGGAGTTCGGCGGCCTCGAGGCCGACCTCCAGGGCCTCCTCGCCGACCCGCCGGACCTTGGTGAGCGGCCCGTCACCTGGATCTCCGGCACCAAGGTCGGACGGGTGGGCGGGAAGATCCGCCGAGCTCTCGTCGCCGCCCACCAGGCCAGCGCCGCCGCCCACCCTGGCGGGCGCCACGTCGAGGCGACCCGCTCCGGGCACCTCGTGCCGATGACCGAGCCGGAGCTCGTGGCCGCCGAGGTGCTCCGCCTCGTCGAGCAGCTCGACGGCGTGGGCGGAGCCGCCTCGTGAGCGACGCCACCGAGCCCGAGCCGCTGTCCGAGGAGGAGCAGCAGCGCCGCCGGTTGGCCGTCCGAGACCTGATGCCCGCCACGCCGTTCATCGCTGGCCTCGGCGTGACCTTCGATCGCTACGAACCCGACGACGTCGTGCTGCGGGTGCCCTTCCGGGAGGACCTCACCAACGACGGGGTGAGCTACCACGGTGGGGTGATCGCCTCGGCGATCGACACCGCCGGCGCCGCGGCGGCGTGGTCCAACCACGACTTCGACCGCGGCACCCGGGCCTCCACCGTGTCGATGAGCGTGCAGTTCGTCGGCGCCGCCAAGCGTTCCGACCTCCTCTGCACCGCTCGCACCGTCCGCCGGGCCCGCGAGCTGATCTTCACCGAGATCACCGCCACCGACGACGCGGGCGCTCCCGTCGCCCACGCCGTCCAGACCTACCGCATCGTCTGAGCCCCGCCGCCTTACGCACCCACGAGCTCAGGCGCCGACGAGGCGGAGGACGTCCTCTGGCGTGGCCCGGCCGTCGTGGACGACCTCGCCGTCTCGCAGCGCGATGCAGCGATCGACCCGCTCCACGAAGGTGGGGTCGTGGGTGGCGACGACGACCGCGGCACCGGCGCGGTGACGCTCGTCGAGGAGGGCCAACAGCGCGTTCTTGCCGCTGGCGTCGAGGCCCACGAAGGGCTCGTCGACGAGGAGCAGGTCGAAGGGCCGCACGAGACCGAGGGCGATCGACGTCTTCTGGCGCAGGCCACGGGAGAAGCGGGCCGGCAGGTCATCGGCCCGGTGCGTGAGCTCGACCCGGTCGATGAGCTGGTCGAGCTCGTCCTCGCCGAGCTCCACCCCGTGGAGGGCGGCGATGTAGGCCACGTGCTCCCGCACCGAGAGGTCGTCGTAGAGCACCGGCTCGTCGGGGAGGAAGCTCACCGCGGCGCGGGCCTCGGAGCTCCCGGCCGGTTCGCCAGCGACCAGGATCTCGCCGTCGCTCAGCTCGAGCAGGCCGGCGGCCAGGCGGAGGAAGGTGGACTTGCCCGACCCGTTGTGGCCGACGAGGGCCACCATCTGTCCGGCGGCCACCTCGAGCGAGAGCGGCGCGAGGGCCACGAGGTCGGCGTAGGCCTTGGTGGCGTCGATGGCCCGGAGGGCGGGTTCGGTCACGAGGTCGGCTCCTTCTGGGTGGCCGTGGCGGCCTCCATCGACTGCCGCCACCAGGCGGCGATGTCGTCCCGCACCCGCACCCAGCCGGCGACGAGGACGAACACGACGATCACGAGCACCACGAGCGGCTGGGCGCCGGCGAGCGCGCCCTCGCCCCGGTCGACGGCGTTGCGGGCGAACAACACGGGGGTGGCACCGAGCGCCGCGAGGCCGGGCGGCCACGCAGTGCGGAACAGCAGCCGCATGCCCTGGGCCTCCGGTGGCACCAGCGACCACGCGCCCTCCACCTTGGCCTGGCCCCCCAGCACGCTCACGAGCGCGCCGCTCAGGCCGCCCAGGGCGAGCGGCACCAGCGCCAGGGCGGCGACGTCGGCCGGCACCTCACCGGGGCCGGGGACCAGCGCGGCGATGGCCCCCACCGCGGCGGCGACCAGCATCACGAGCACACCGACCGGCACGTGGGCCAGGTGGATGGCGGAGGCCTCGATCGGCGAGGCGTCGCGCCGGCTCGGGTGGTCCACCTCCTGGGCCAGCGGCTCCACGGCGTCGAGCCCGACGATGAACATGGCCAACCCTGCGGCGATCACGAGCGGCGAGGTGCCGGACCACACGCCGCGCAGCGCGACCCCGGCCACGGCACCGAGGACCAGGTTCCGGCCGACCCGGGCTGCGGGCCAGCGCAGCACGCCCCGGAGGCCACGGACCTGGAACGGCGCCCGCCCGGTGCCCCGCACACGGAGGCGCACCCACGGTCGGAGGCGGGGAAGTTCCTGGGCCAGCTGACGGCGGAGCACGATCACCGTGCGGAGGTCCTGGAGCGTGGCGGCGAACCGGAGCTGGCCGACGAGGGTCGACCGCCGCTCGGCGGCCTCCATCGAGATGCGGCCGAGCAGCAGGAGGCCAGCCACGACGACGGCCAGTGCCACCGCCGGCCACACCAGCCCGACCGGATCGACGTCGACGGCCCAGAGGGCGAGGTCCCCGAACGGCGCCGTCACGCTCCACGCCAGCACGTCGGTGCCGTCGGCCACGGCGGTGCCGAGCAGGGCCAACCCCACCAGCGAGCCCAGCCACCGCGGGAGCCGCAGCCCCGAGGCCGCCAGCGCGGTGCCGAGCATCAGGGCCGCGGTGGTGAGCCCCACGAGTGCTCCGGTCGCCAGCCAGGCGACGGTGTTGCCGGGCAGCCGCTTCTCGGCGAGCAGCCCGAGGACGGCACCGACGATGGTCGAGGCGAACGCCGCGAAGCGCAGCTGCCGCAGCGCGGGACCTCGCAGTGCCGTGGTGCGATCGACGGGGGCCAGCAGCACGTGGCGCACGTCGGACCGCTCGAGGGCCAGCGGCCCGCCATTGGCGCCGGACCGCAACCCGAGGGCCACGGCGAACGCCGCGACGACCCCGATCCACCCGGGCCCCTCGTCGAGGACCCGCCGTACGTCGGGGGAGCTGAGCACGTCGTCGCCCACCGCGCTCGAGGCGGTGGCGACGGCGACCAGCCCGATGATCCCGGTGAGGTACGCCTGGTAGAGGGCGTCGGACCAGTGGATGTCGGCGATGCGCTTCCGGCGCCGGAAGCGTCGCCAGTCGACGAGCGCGCCCTCGAGATCCGCGTCGGGGTCCGCGACCGGCACGGTCGACGGGCCCACCGGATCGTCGGGGTCGATGACCGTCGGCGTCAGAGGCGCTCGACGACCATGGCCATGCCCTGGCCGCCACCGACGCACATCGACTCGACGCCGTAGCGGCCGCCGCTGTCCTCGAGACCGTTGAGCAGCGTGGCCATGATGCGGGCGCCGGTCATGCCGAACGGGTGGCCGAGGGCGATGGCCCCGCCGTTGGGGTTGAGCTTCTCGAGGTCGATGCCGAGGTGTTTGGCCGACGGCAGCACCTGCGCCGCGAAGGCCTCGTTGATCTCCACCTGGTCGATCTGGTCCATGGTCATGTTGGCCCGGGCCAGCGCCTGACGGATCGCCTCCACCGGGCCCATGCCCATGATCTCCGGGTTGAGGCCGGTGACGCCCGACGAGATGATGCGGGCGAGCGGCTGGATGCCGAGCTCGTTGGCCCGGGTGTCGCTCATCACGATGACCGCGGCGGCGCCGTCGTTGAGGGGGCAGGCGTTGCCGGCGGTGACCTTGCCGTCGGGGCGGAACACCGGCTTCAGCTCGGCCAGCTTCTCCACCGTGGTGCCAGCGCGGGGGCCGTCGTCCTTCGACACGACCGTGCCCGACGGGGTGGTCACGGGGGTGATCTCCCGATCGAAGAACCCGCGCTCCTGGGCCGCGACGGCCCGCTGCTGGGATCGGGCGCCCCACTCGTCCATCTCCTCACGGGAGACGTTCTCGGCGAGCACCACGTTCTCGGCCGTCTGGCCCATGGCGATGTAGATGTCGGGGAGGCCGGCCGGCGGCTCCCAGCTGTCCGCGCCTTCGCTGCGCTTGGCCGTGCGGGCCTCGGCGTCGGTGAAGAGCGGGTTGTGGGGGCCGGTGTCGGACGCGCCGTTCATGTAGCGGCTCACGGTCTCCACGCCGGCGGCGACGAACACGTCGCCCTCGCCGGCCTTGATGGCGTGGGCCGCCATGCGGATGGCCTGCAGCGACGACGAGCAGTAGCGGTTGACGGTGACGCCGGGGACGTCGGGCAGGCCGGCCAGCAGGGCCGCCACGCGGGCGATGTTGTAGCCGGCCTCACCGCCGGGCTGACCGCAGCCGAGGATGATGTCCTCCACCGACTGCGGGTCGAGGGCGGGCACCTTCTCGAGCACCGTCTTGATGATGAAACCGGACAGGTCGTCGGGGCGGCACTCGGTGAGGCTCCCCTTGTTGGCCCGACCGATCGGGGTGCGGGCGGTGGCGACGATGACGGCTTCGGGCATGACGGGCTCCTGTCGGCTGCGAACGCCGGTCAGTCTGCTACCGCCCGGTAACCGGGGCCAAGTGGACGCAACCACCGGTTCTGACAGTGCTGCGCACACACACCTGTGCCCGCTGCGCTGTCAGTTCGTGGGTCGGGTGTCGTACCCCTGGTCGTAGCCTGCTGGCGATGTCGTTGTTCGAAGATCCGAACGTTGGCGTGGCGCCGGAGCCCACCTTCACCGTCACCGAGCTGTCCGACCGGATCGGCAACGCGGTGCGGGCCGCCTTCCGCGACGAGGTGTGGGTGCGGGGCGAGATCCGCGACCTCTCGCGGCCCCAGTCGGGCCACGTGTACTTCACCCTGACCGAGGCCGGCGAGGGCGGCGGGGCCTGCCTCCAGGTGATGCTCTCGGCCCGCAACAAGCCGTCGGTGAACGCCATCCTCAAGCTGGCCGGCGGCGCGGTGCGGATGAACGACGGCACCGACGTGCGGATCCGGGGCCGCCTCGACTGGTACCCGCAGCGGGGCGTGCTCCAGCTGCGCATGACGTCCATCGATCCCACCTACACGCTCGGCGCGCTCGAGGCAGCCCGGCTCGAGCTGCTCCAGCGGCTCACGGCGGAGGGCCTGCTCACGGCCAACGGCGAGCGGCCCTGGCCGCTCCTGCCTCTCACGGTGGGGTTGGTCACCAGCGAAGGCAGCGCGGCGGCGGCCGACTTCCTCCACGAGCTGTCGGGCAGCGGGTTCGCGTTCCGGGTCCTCCACGCCGACACGCGGGTGCAGGGCCTCGAAGCCCCCCGGTCGATCGCCACCGCCATCGAACGGCTGGCCACCCACCGGCCTGACGTGATCGCGCTGGTGCGTGGCGGCGGCGCTCGAACCGACCTGGCCGCGTTCGACCACGAAGTGGTGGCCCGGGCCATCGCGGTGTGTCCGGTCCCGGTCGTCACCGGCATCGGGCACGAGATCGACCAGTCGATCGCCGACGACGTGGCGCACACGTCGGCCAAGACCCCGACCGCGTGTGCGGCGCTGCTCGTCGACGCCGTGGCCGACGCCTCCATTCGGGCGGAGACAGCTTGGGCCTCGGTCGCTCGCGTGGCCACCCGTGAGCTGGCCGACCACGACCAGCGGGTGCGCACCCACGGTTCGGCGCTGGCCCGCGAAGCCCGAGCCGTGCTCCAAGGCCGGGAAGCACGCATGACCACCATCGGCGCATCGCTGGCCCGCGAAGCTCGAGCCGTGCTCCACGGCCGGGAGACCCGCCTGGGCACCATCGCCGACCGCACCCGTCGGTCGGCGCGCGCCGGCGTGAGCTCGGCGGCCCGCTTCACGCGGGCGGCGAGCACATCGACGTCGACGGCGTCGTCCTCGATCTCCTCGAGGATCGTCTCCAGCTCTGCGAGCGCATCGGCGTAGCCGATGTCGGCGACCGGGTCGTCAGCCATCGCCGTCCACCGTAGAGG
>JALYWQ010000356.1 GCA_030852625.1 Actinomycetota bacterium | reverse complement strand
ACTCCACGAGGCGGTAGGCCTCCTTGGCCATGTGGATGCCGTCGGCCGGCATCAGGGCCACCTGGGCGGCCAGCTCCTCGGTGACGTCGGCCACCTCGTCGTCGTCGACGAAGCGGGTGAAGAGCCGCTCGAGCTCGACCTCGCGCGCCTCCATCATCCGGCCGGTGAGCAGCAGGTCCTTGGTCAGCACCGGGCCGAGCCGGTGGAAGAACACGTGGAGGTTGCCGAGGATCGGGCCGAGGAACTTGGTGGCGGGCATGCCGAGCTTGGCCCCCCGGCCCACGACCACCATGTCGGCCATGAGGGCGAACTCGAACCCAAGCCCGAGGGCGTAGGACTCCACCTGGCAGATGGTGACCTTGGGGAACCCGAGGAACTCGTGGAACAGGCGCTGGCCCTTGCGGTCGACCGACAGGCGGCGGCGCTGGCTGGGGCGTCGCTTCTCCCCTTCCTTGCCGTACCAGTCGTAGGCCTCGGAGAGGTCGACGCCGGTGGTGAACGTGCCGCCGCTGCCGCGGAGGATCACCACCTTGATGTCGTCGTCGTCGATGATCTGCATCAGGTGGGCTTCCATCTGATCGCCGAAGGAGGCCCGGAAGGCGTTCTTGCGCTCGGGGTTGTGGATCGTGATCCGGGCGATGTGGGCCACCGGATCCAGGTCGAGGTAGACCCCGGGCTCGTCGGGCGTGGCCATCAGCGTTCTCCGATCCCGGATGGGGTGAAGTGGAAGACCCGTTCGGCGTTGCCGCGGGTCACGAGGGCGAGGGACGCCTCGTCGAGCTGCCCGATCGACTTGAGCAGTTGCGTGCGGCTGTTGGGCCAGCTGCCGTCGGGGTGGGGGTAGTCGGTCTCGACCATCACGTTGCGCACGCCGATGGCGTCGATGTTCTGACCGCCGAAGCGGTCGTCGATCAGGCAGCCCATGACGTGGTCGGCCACATAGGTGGACGGCGGGCGGGTGACAGGTGAGTCGACCCAGGTGCGGTGGCGTTCCCACGTGTAGTCGCAGCGCTCGATCACCCACGGCATCCAGCCGATGCCACCCTCCGAGTAGCAGGTGACGAGGCCCGGGAAGCGCTCGAAGTGGCCCGACATCAGCCAGTCGGTGAGGGCGTAGGTGGCGTTGAGCGGGGTGATGGCGAAGTCGATCATCCGGGGCGCGTCAGGGGCCGTCTTCGGGATGTGCGACGACGATCCGATGTGCATGCACAGCGGCATGCCGGCGTCCTGCGCGGCGGAGAACACCGGGTCCCACACGCGGTCGGCGTCGTGGATGCTTGGCAGGTCCTGGCGGGCGGGGTTCTCCGAGAAGGCGATGGCCTTGGCGCCCATCGCCGCAGTGCGCTCCACCTCACGGGCCGCCTCGACCTGGTCCCAGAGCGGCAGCAGCACCAGGGGGATGTAGCGACCCGGTGCCGCGGCGGCCCACTCCTCGCACACGAAGTCGTTGAAGGCCCTCAGGCTGAGGAGGGCCAGCTCGGGATCCCGGCGGGCGACCTTCACGAACGGCGTGCCCGAGAAGCCGGCGAAGGACGGGAAGCACAGCGACGCCACCACGCCGTCGGCGTCCATGTCGTCGAGGCGGGCGACGGGGTCGTAGAAGGCCCGGCGCATCTCGGCGTAGTGCACCGGCGTGCCCCACTGCTCCGGCGGCCGGCCCGCTGACGCGGTGAGCGAGTGCACGGCGTGCTCGTCGCCGTCGAACACCCACACGTCACCGGTCGGGCGCTCCTCGACGCGCGGGCCCCGCTCCCGCAACTGCTCCGGCAGGCGCTTGGAGAACGTGTCGGGCGGCTCGTGGAGGTGATCGTCGACCGAGATCAGCGTGAGGTCGCTCATGTCCACCAAGCTAACCAGGTTGACCAATAAGCGCTAGTGTCCCGATCGTGACCCTGCCCCACGGATCCCTCCTCATCGGCGGTGAACGGCGCACCGAGGGCACCGGCGGAACGTTCGAGCACGTGAACCCGGCGACGGGCGCGGTGCAGACGTCGCTGGCCCTCGCCGGCGCCGCCGACGTGGACGACGCCGTCGCCGCCGCCACCGCCGCACTGGCCGGGTGGCGGGCCACGCCGGGCCCGGTGCGCCGGGACCTGCTGACCCGCCTGGCCGATGCCATCCGGGCCGACGCCGAGCACCTGGGCCATCTGGCCACACTCGAGTCGGGCGCGCCGGTGGCCATCGCCCAGCGCACGGTGCTGGGCCCCGCCGAGTGGTTCAGCTACTACGCCGGTTGGGCCGACAAGCTCACCGGTGAGGTCGTCCCGGTGGTGCCCGGCGCCATGGACTACACGCTCCCCGAGCCCTACGGCGTGATCGGCGCCATCGTGCCGTGGAACGCCCCGTTCCTGGTGGCGTGCATGAAGCTGGCCCCCGCGCTGGCGGCCGGCAACACGGTGGTGCTGAAGCCGCCGGAGCTCTCCCCCTTCACCTGCCTCCGCCTCGGCGAGCTGGCCCTCGAGGCCGGGCTCCCGCCGGGTGTGCTCAACGTCGTCCCCGGCGCCGCCGAGGCCGGCGACGCGCTCGTGCGCCACCCGGGCGTGGCCAAGGTGAGCTTCACCGGCGGGGTCGACGTGGGTCGCATCGTGGCCCGCACCGCCGGCGAGGCGCTGAAGCCGGTGATCCTCGAGCTGGGCGGCAAGTCGGCCAACCTGGTGTTCGACGACGCCGACCTCGATGTCGCCATCCCGCTCACCGTCGGCCTGCTCATGTCGATGGCCGGCCAGGGCTGCGCCCTCCCGACCCGCCTCCTCGTGCAGGACGGCGTGTACGACGAGGTGGTCGAGCGGGTGGGCGCCGTGACCGCGCGCATCACCGTGGGCGACCCCATGGACCCCGGCACGGCGATGGGCCCGATCATCAGTGAACGCCACTGCGACCGGATCATGGGCCTCATCGAAGCCGCCGTGGCCGGCGGCGAGGGACGGCTGGCCGCCGGCGGGCACCGCATGGGCGGCGACCTGGCCGACGGCTACTTCATCGAGCCGACCCTGTTCGTCGACGTCGACAACCGCAGCGCCATCGCACAGGAGGAGATCTTCGGTCCGGTGCTCGCCGTCACCCGCTTCACCGACGAGGCCGACGCGGTCGCCCTGGCCAACGACTCCCGCTACGGGCTGGCCGCCTACGTGCAGACCCGCGACCTCGGTCGGGCCCACCGCGTGGCCGCCGCGCTGGAGGCGGGGTTCGTCGCCATCAACACCAAGCCCTTGGTGAGCCCGCCCACACCATTCGGCGGCGTGAAGCAGAGCGGCTTCGGCCGGGAGGGCGGCCTCGACGGCCTGCGGGAGTTCATCGCCACCAAGAACGTCTGCGTGGGCCTCGGGTGACCGCGTTCGGGTCGGAGCACCTCCGGTGGGAGGTGGTCGACGGAGCCGGGTGGCTCACCATCGACCGGCCGGCGGTGAAGAACGCCATGTCGCTCGAGATGTACCGGGGCGTCGGCCG
>JALYWQ010000336.1 GCA_030852625.1 Actinomycetota bacterium | reverse complement strand
GTGAGGGCCTTCCTCTTCAACGCCCTCCTCGGCGCCCGGCTCGGCGTCTTCCACTACGGCCGCGTCATCCCCGGGCTGGCCGTGTGGGAGGGCACGAAGCACCAGTACCCGTTGTACGACGCGCTGGCGATGGGCGTGCAGATGATGGTGTTCACCTACCTCCTCGGCCGCACCGACGGCGAGGGCCGCACGGTCATCGACGCCTGGGCCGACTCGAGGACCCGCACCCGCCTCCAGTCGGGCCTGGTGTCGGTGGTGGTCGTCGTGCTCCTCGGCCATGCCGTCTACGCCTCGGTGTTCGCACCCCACCTCGTCACCAAGCTCCGCGGCGACGTGACCGCCGGGCCCACCGAGCAGCTCTTCGACGGCGTGCCGAACCAACCCCTGCACGGCCGGTGACCCGATGACCCTGATCGCCCCCATCCACTACGACCCGTACGACGCCGCCATCGACGACGATCCGTACCCCACGTGGCGTCGGCTCCGGGACGAGGCGCCCCTGTACCGGAACGACGACCTCGAGTTCTTCGCGCTCAGTCGATGGGACGACGTGAAGCCGGCCCTCCTCGACTGGGACACCTACCGCTCGGGTCGGGGCACCGTGCTGGAGGTCGTGCGGGCCGGGGTGGAGATCCCACCGGGGATCCTCCTGTGGGAGGACCCGCCCATCCACGACGCCCATCGGGCCTTGCTGTCGCGCGTCTTCACGCCCCGCCGGATGCTCGAGCTCGAGCCGCTCGTGCGCGGCTACTGCGTGCGGGCCCTCGACGCCCTCCTCGGGCGTGACGAGTTCGACGTCATCGGCGAGTTCGGCGTGGAGGTGCCGCTCCGCACCATCGGGCTGCTGTTCGGCATCCCCGAGGCCCTACAGGACAGCTACCGGCAGTCCACCGACGCCGCCATCAGCACCGACGGAACGCCGATCGAGTTCGACCAGTCGTCCTTCGACGCCGTGCTGTCCGTGCTCGGCGACTACGTCGACTGGCGGTCCGCCCATCCTGGCGACGACCTCATGACCGAGCTGCTCGACGCGGTGGTCGACGAGCCCGACGGCTCCACCCGGCCGCTCACGCGCGACGAGGTGGTCACCTACGCCAGCATGGTCGCCGGGGCCGGCAACGAGACCGCCACCCGGCTCATCGGCTTCACGGTGCAGCTCCTCGCCCAGCACCCCGACCAGCGTCAGCTGCTCGTCACGGACCCGTCGCTGATCCCAGCCGCCATCGAGGAGGTCCTACGCCTCGAGGCCCCGTCGCCGGTCCAGGCCCGCTACGTGCAGCACGACGTGGAGCTCTACGGCACCGTCGTTCCGGCCGGCTCGGCGATGCTCCTCCTCAACGGGGCCGCCAACCGGGACGAACGCCACTTCGCCAACCCCGATGCGTTCGACGTCCATCGCGACGAAGCCCACCTCTCCTTCGGCCACGGCCTCCACTTCTGCCTCGGCGCAGCACTGGCCCGGTTGGAGGGACGGGTGGCGTTGGAGGAGATCCTGCGGCGGTGGTCGGCGTGGGAGGTCGACGTCGAGCGGGGTCGGATGGCCCACACCGGCAGCGTGCGGGGTTGGGGATACCTGCCCGTGCGACCGGAGCGCTGACGCTCGCCTAGGAGAGGAAGCGGGCCAGGAAGTCGAGCGAGCGGGTCCACGCCAGGTCGGCCGCTGCCTCGTCGTACATCGAGGGTGCGTCCCAGTTGCTGAAGGCGTGGCCCGCCGCGTAGCGGTGGACCTCGACGTCGGGCTTGCCGCTGACGGCCGCTTCCACTGCCGCGATGTTCTCCTGCGGGATGAACGGGTCCTCGTCGCCGTAGTGGAACAGCGTCGGGCACTCGAGGGCATCGACCTGGCCCAGCTGGTCGTTGATCCCCGAGCCGTAGTAGCAGACCGCCGCATCGGGGCCCCGGCCCTCGACACGGCTTCGGGTGGCGGTCGCGAACGTGAGGGCGCCGCCGAGGCAGAAGCCCATCGCGCCGATCTTCCCGGTGCACTCGGGCATGCCGAGGAGGTAGGCGTGGGTCGAGGTGATGTCACCCACGCCGGCCTCGAAGTCGAACTGCTGCACCATGGCGAAGGCGTCGGCGAAGCCCGCCTCGTCGCTGCGTTCGAAGCGGGGCTCGAGCCGCCAGAACATGTCAGGCACGAGGACCACGTAGCCCGCTGCGGCCAGCTTGTCGGCGATGCCGCGCATGTTGTCGTTGATGCCGAAGATCTCCTGGAAGAGGAGCACGCCAGGGCCTGATCCGGCTTCCGGCACCGCGCAGTAGGCCGCGAAGCTGCCGCCGTCGCTGGACGCGATCGATTCGTACCTGTCGGTCATCCCGCGGAAGCTAGCGGAGGCCCCGATCGAGGCCGCCGAGCGACCTGGCTAACCAGGTTGTAAGATTCGCCCCCTCAGGGCCGAGCGCACAGGGGGAGCCCGCCGATGTCGGCAGACCGTCCGTACCCGAACCCGACCCCGGAACGGGTCGCCGCGTTCAACGCCAGCGTCCCTCGCTACGCCGAGGACGACCCGATGTTCTGGGAGCCCGGGCGGCTCCAGGCCCGACGGGACGAGCTCCTCCAGCGCCAGCTGGGGTGGTTGGCCGCCGGGAGCAGCTACTACCAGAAGGTCTTCGCTGACGCCGGGGTCGACCCGACCTCGATCACCACCACCGCCGACCTGCGCCGGCTGCCGGTCACGTCGAAGGCCGATCTCATGGGTGACCCCGAGGCGTTCCGGCTCCGACTGCCCGATGCCGGCCTCTACGACCTCACCTACTCCACCGTGTACACCACCGGCACCACCACGGGGATGCCGACGAAGTACGAGTACACGACCCACGACTTCTTCGCCTGCCTGCAGAGCGGCCGGCGGGTGGCCAAGTGCAACGGCTTCCGGCCCGGCGACGTGGTCGTCACCACCTTCCCGCTGTCACCGCTGCCGCACGTGTCGATGTTCGGGCCCTGGCTGTCGATGGCGGCGGGAGTGGCCATCACCTCGGCCTTCACCGGGATGCCCTATCCCGAGTTCCCTATTCACAACCCGGCGGCCTCGGTGCCCGACCTGCTCGAGGCCGTGCGCCCCGTCGGGCTCATGGGCATCGGCAGCTTCCTGCGCCGCATGGCCCAGGACGCCGCCGGCCAGGGACGCGACTTCTCGTCCATCAAGGTGGTGCAGGCGTCTGGTGAGGTGATGACGGCCCGGATGCTCGAGCACCTCCGCACCAACCTCGAACGGTGTGGCGCCACCGACGTGCACATCTCGTCGAGCTACGGCTGCACCGAGTCGGGCATCGGCTGGGTGCCCGCCGTCGACGGCGGACCGATGTACTCCACGGCCCCCGACCAGATGATGTTGGAGGTCGTCGACCCCGACACCCATGAGCCGCTGCCCGACGGCGAGCAGGGCCTGCTGCTCCTCACCCACCTCAACCGCCGGGGTATGCCGCTGCTCCGCTACGCCATGGGCGACATGACGGCCATCACCCATGAGCGCTGCCCGGAGACGGGCTGGCAGGGCGAGGCCATGCTCGTGAGCTCGGGCAGCGCCCACGTCACCCGCACATCCGAGCTGCTGAAGGTGAAGGGCACCCTGCTCAACCCGCAGATCGTGCATCAGGTGGTGATGGAGACGGCCGGCGTCCTCGAGTACCGGATGATCGTGGCCAACGCGGTGGAGGGCGACGCTCTCAGTCCGGATGTGATGCGCATCGAGGTGGGCCTCGAGCCCGGCGTCGAGGAGGCCGAGTGGACGACCACCGGCGCGTCGGCGCTGCGCAGCGCGGTGCAGCAGGCCACCGAGGTCACCCCCGAGGTGTCGGTGGTGGAGCTGTCGTCGATCTACGACCCGGCGACGGAGTTCAAGGCCCGTCGCATCATCGACCAGCGCACCTTCGACTGAGCCTCAGGGCTCGGTGAAGGCGTCGAGGACCTGGTCGGGGGTGGCGGGCGTCAGCCCGTGCTTGGCGGCCAGCGCGACTGCTTGCTCCACCAGCTCGGCGTTGGTGGCGTCGGGGAAGGCGCTCGGGTTGTCGCCGATGCCGACCCGGATGTGGAAGCCCCGCTCGAGGGCGGCGTCGAGGAGCTCCCAGCACCGCTCGGCGCTGGCCATCTCGTAGGGCACGATCGTGATCTCGGCGGGGACGTCGTCCGGGACCGTGGACACGAAGGCCTCGAGGCCGGCGATGTCGGCGAAGGGGCCCCGCACCCAGCTGTCGTTGAGGAACAGCTTCAGACACAGCGGCGTGGGGAGCAGCCCGCTGCGGGCGGCCAGCACGGCCCACTTCACGTCGCCCAGTTCGAAGGCGCCGATGCTGGGGATGAGGCCACGGTCGCGGAACTGGTGGAGCACCGGGGGGTCGGCGGCTTCGGAGTAGTCGCCGCCGAGCGCCGTCATGCCTTCGATGCGGCCGGTGGCGTGGTTCCACTGCACCCGCTTCACGTGCTGCACGACGTCGAAGGGGCCGAAGCGCAGGCCGGGGCCTC
>JALYWQ010000329.1 GCA_030852625.1 Actinomycetota bacterium | reverse complement strand
ACCGATCGCAGCGCTCGGTTGTCGTAGCCGGGCCCCTGACTCGATCCGGCGTACAGATAGCCGTTGTCCAGCGAGCCCGAGCATGGAACTGGCCCGGCGGGACACCCCAGGTACTGGCGATAGACGGTCTTGTGCGTGATCGGGCCGTACCCCCGGGTCCCGTCATTCGGACGACCCCATCCCCAGTGGAAGGTCGGGTCCAGCGCGATCGGATATTCGCGCCCTTCCAACCACAGAGGGTCCACCCAGGACTCGATGGTGAATCCACCCTTGCTCTTCGCCACCTCCACGTGGGCGCTGGGCCCGAAGAACAGCGGGCTCCCGAAGCGGGGGAGCTGGTCGTCTCCCAGCTCATAGGAAACCGGCGTCGGGATCTGCAGGATCGGCTGCTCATCCTCACCCGCTCCGGTGAACTGCCAACCGCCGCCGTCGACGCGAACCGCATCGCCGAGTAGGCCGTCGGGATCGGAGAGCTCGAACCGGTATCGCCTCCCCGCCGCAGTCGCATCCTCGAGGACGATCTCCTCCTTCACCGAACCGTTCGACACCCGATATCGCAGGCCGACACCCACCTCGACATCGTGGTATTCGACGAGCTCACCTACCAAGGTCGGTTCGTCGATTTTCAGATCAGGCGCATCGACCGTGACCTGTTGGCCGGTACCGACGTCGAAGGCCGTCCTTCCGGAGACGCGCCGACGCCAGCGCTTTCGACACAGGCCGACGATCGGGTTCGCTGAGCCTGGCAACGTCGGTGGAGGGTCAGCTCAAGCAGGTCAACACAGGAGCAAGCGGCACGCCATAGGCCATTCGGCCCTTCGGGCGTGAATTGCGACAGCCGGGACTCGGGCGCTGCCCGGCCAACCAGGTCAGAAAGCTCACAACGGGCCACCACCCGTTGTGCGTCAGCCGTACGCACGGGTTCATCCGGGGGCAACGGCAGGGCAACGGCGCCGCGGTGAGGTGGAGGCATGACCTCCGAACGCCCCACGCTCGTCGTGATCGGCAACGGCATGGTGGGCTTCCGCTTCCTCGAAGAAGCGGTGGACCAGCGCCTGGCCGAGCGGTTCCGCATCGTGGTGTTCGGCGACGAGCCCCGCCCGGCCTACGACCGGGTGCACCTCTCCTCGTTCTTCGACGACGACGCTCCCGAGCTCGAGCTGGCCGGGCCCACCTGGTACGAGGCCCATGGCATCGAGCTGCGGCTCGGCGCTCGCATCACCGCGCTCGACCCGGGCGCCAAGACCGTCACCGACGACACCGGCGCCGTGCTCCGCTACGAGCGGTGCGTGCTGGCCACGGGCAGCTACCCCTTCGTCCCCCCGGTCTCCGGCGTCGACGCCGCCGGGGTGTTCGTGTACCGCACCATCGACGACCTCGAGGCCATGCGGGCCTGGTCCATCGGCTGCACCACCGCCGCAGTGGTCGGCGGCGGGCTGCTCGGCCTCGAGGCGGCCAACGCCATGCGGCAGCTCGGGCTCCGCACCACCGTCGTGGAGCTGGCCCCCCGGCTCATGGCGGTGCAGCTCGACGAGGGCGGCGGCGAGTCGCTCCGCCGGAAGGTGGAGGCCCTCGGCATCGAGGTCCGCACCGGCGCCGGCACCACCGCCGTCCGCACCACTCCCGACGGGCGGGCCCTCGGCCTCGACCTCGGCGAGGACCAGCCAGCCCTCGATGCCGAGCTGGTGGTGTTCGCCGCGGGGATCCGGCCTCGTGACCAGCTGGCTCGGGAGGCCGGCTTGGCCGTCGGTGAGCGGGGCGGCGTGGTCGTGGACGACGCCATGGCCACGTCGGATCCCGCCGTGCTCGCCATCGGCGAGGTGGCGTGCCACGACGGTCGGGTCCACGGGTTGGTGGCACCGGGCTACGAGATGGCGAGCGTGGCGGCCCGCCGCCTGGCCGGCGACCCCGCTGCCGCCTTCCGTCCCACCGAGCCGGCCACCAAGCTCAAGCTGCTCGGCGTCGACGTGGCGGTGGCGGGCCGCTCGATCGACACCCAGGCCCTGGTGGTCGACGATCCGGTGACCGGCACCTACCGGAAGCTCGTGCTCGACGACGACGGTGCCGTCACCGGGCTCGTGCTCGTCGGCGACGCCGGCCCGTTCGCGGCGCTGTCGGGCCTGGCCCTCAGCCGGGCCACGGCTCCCGACAACGCGCTCGAGCTCCTCCTCGGCACCGCCGACGCCGGCGACGCCGGCACGATCTGCAGCTGCCACAACGTGTCAGGCACCGCCATCCGGGAGGCCATCCGAGCGGGGGACCTCGAAGACCTCGGTGCCGTGAAGGCGTGCACCAAGGCCGGCACCGGCTGCGGCTCGTGCGTGACGCTCGTGAACCGCCTCCTCACCGACGAGCTGCAACGAGCCGGCAAGGAGGTCGACCGGGGGCTCTGCGAGCACTTCACGCAGACCCGCCAGGAGCTCTTCGAGATCGTTCGGGTCACCGGCATCCGCACCTTCGCCGAGCTCACGGCCCGCTTCGGGTCGGGCCGGGGCTGCGCGGTGTGCAAGCCCACGGTGGCCTCGATGTTCGCCTCCCTGGCGTCGGGCTACGTGCTCGACGGCGAGCAGGCCAGCCTCCAGGACACCAACGACCACTTCCTGGCCAACATCCAGCGGGACGGCACCTACTCGGTGGTGCCCCGCGTGCCGGGCGGCGAGATCACCCCTGCAGGGCTGATCGCCATCGGCGAGGTGGCCCGCGACTTCGACCTCTACACGAAGATCACCGGCGGCCAGCGCATCGACTTGTTCGGCGCCACCGTCGACCAGCTCCCCGAGATCTGGCGCCGCCTCATCGACGCCGGCTTCGAGTCGGGCCACGCCTACGGCAAGGCGGTGCGCACGGTGAAGTCGTGCATCGGCTCCACCTGGTGCCGCTACGGCGTGCAGGACTCCGTGCAGTTGGCCATCGACCTCGAGCTCCGGTACCGGGGCCTCCGGGCTCCCCACAAGATCAAGCTGGCGGTGTCGGGCTGTGCCCGGGAGTGCGCCGAGGCCCAGGGCAAGGACGTCGGGGTGATCGCCACCGAACGGGGGTGGAACATGTACGTCGGCGGCAACGGCGGCATGCGCCCCCGGCACGCCGACCTCCTCGCCGAGGACCTCTCCACCGAGGAGCTGGTGCGGGCCATCGACCGGTTCCTCATGTACTACGTGCGCACCGCCGACCGCCTCGAACGGACCGCCACCTGGCTGGAGAAGCTCGAGGGCGGTCTCGACCACGTGAAGGCCGTGGTGCTCGAGGACAGCCTCGGGATCGGCACCGACCTCGATGCCGACATGGCTCGCCACGTCGAGAACTACGAGTGCGAGTGGAAGGCCACCCTCGCCGACCCTGATCGAGCGGCCCGGTTCCGCTCGTTCGCCAACACCGACGACACCGACCCGACCCTCGCCTACGTCCGGGTGCGAGGGCAGAGGCAGCCCACATGACCACAATCTCGCTCCCGTCCACGTCCATCGGCTGGCACGACGTCGTCGACGTCTCGCAGCTCCTCCCCGACCGCGGCGTCGCCGCGCTCGTCGAGGGCGTGCAGGTCGCCATCTTCCTGCTGCCCGAGGGCGAGGTGCACGCCATCGACAACCGCGACCCGATCTCGGGTGCCAACGTGCTCAGCCGCGGGATCGTGGGCGACCGGGCCGGTCGGGTCGTGGTGGCGTCGCCGTTGTTCAAGCAGTGCTTCGAGCTGTCGAGTGGGTTGTGCCTCGACGACCCCGACCACCGGGTGGCGGTCCACGACGCTCGGGTGGTCGACGGCCGGGTGCACGTGCGCCTGGCGCATCCGTGAGCACGGTCGAGCTCCCCCTCCCCACCCTCCGCCAGAAGCCGGCCCCGGTCGTGGAGCGGCCGGAGCTCCTCCCCCTCGACGCCGGCGAGCAGTACCGCTTCGCCTTCGCCATGGAGGCGTGCGTCGGGTGCCACTCCTGCGAGGCGGCCTGTGCCGAGCAGAACGGTCTCCCGCCGGACACCGCGTGGCGTCGGGTGGGTGAGATCGAAGGCGGCACGTTCCCCGAGACGAAGCGCTTCCACATCTCGATGTCGTGCAACCACTGCCTCGAGCCCCTCTGCCTCGAGGGCTGCCCGACCAACGCCTACGAGAAGCTGGCCAACGGCGTGGTCCAGCACCACGCCGACGACTGCATCGGCTGCCAGTACTGCACCTGGAACTGCCCCTACTCCGTCCCCGCCTTCCAGCCCGATCGACGCATCGTCACCAAGTGCGACATGTGCCTGCCGCGGTTGGAGGACGGCCGTTCGCCGGCGTGCGTCGATGCCTGCCCCACCTTCGCCATCACCGTGGAGAAGGTGAACGTGGAGGCCTGGCGGGCCGACCACTCGGCGGCCGACGCGCCGAACCTCCCGTCGTCCGACCTCACGCTGTCGACCACCCGGATCAGCCTCCCGCCTGGCGTGCCGCTCGAGACCTACGGGGGCAGCGAGTGGTCGCTCCGTCCGGAGCACCCCCACTGGCCACTCGTGTGGCTCACGCTGCTCACGCAGGCCGCCGTCGGCGCCAGCGCCTTCGCCACGACCCTCAGCGAGCGGGTCGTCGCCGCCGTGGCGGCCACGGTGGCGCTCGGTGCGTCCCTCCTCCACCTCGGCCGGCCGGCCCACGCCTGGAAGGCACTGCGGAACCTCCGCCGCT
>JALYWQ010000323.1 GCA_030852625.1 Actinomycetota bacterium | reverse complement strand
CCTCTACGCCTCGCTGTGGCGCACCGGCTTCGCGAACCAGCCCACGTCGGTCGCCCTCGACGACGGGCTGGCCCTCGAGGACTGCTTCATCACCGCCCCGGTCCGGTGCGCACCGCCGGCGAACAAGCCGACGACCGACGAGCGCGACCGCTGCCTGCCCTACCTCGAACGGGAGCTGGCGGTGGTGCCGGCGCGGGTCTTCGTCACCCTCGGAGGCTTCGGGTTCCAGTCGCTGTGCTCCATCCTCGGCGTGCGGCCCCGACCGCCGTTCTCGCACGGGGTGGAGGCGGCGCTGCCCGACGGCCGGTGGATCCTCGGCAGCTACCACGTGAGCCAGCAGAACACCTTCACCGGCACCCTCACCGAGCCGATGTTCGACGCCGTCCTCCACCGAGCCCGCACCCTCGCCCACCTGGAGTGACCACCGATCAGCAACCTGGGGGCGAGGGTTGCGGTTTCCGTCAACCCCGGCCCCCAGGGTTGCGATGGGTTCGCGCGGTCCGTGGTGAGCCAGGTCCTGTCGGCGCTCAGGTGAGGAGGGCGTTGAGCTCGCCGGCGGCGTAGAGGACCGCGGTGACGCCGAGGAAGACGCCGACGACCATCCGCAGCCGAGCGTCGTTGGCCCGGATGGTGAGGACCGCCCCCAGACGGGCTCCGGGGATGACACCGGCGACGAGCGCCACCGCCACCCGCCAGTCGACGTGGTCGAGGGCCACGTGGGTGATCGTGCCCGGCACCGCGAACGCGCCGACGCACGCCAGCGACGTGGCGATGGCCTGCTTCACCCGGAACCCGGCGAACTGCACGAACGCGGGCACCATGAGCACCCCGCCGCCGATGCCGAGAAGGCCCGACAGGAGGCCGGCGGACGCGCCGATGGCGGCGTACTCCCGGGGCGTTCCCGTGCCGTGGCCGTCCGCGTCGGGCGCTTCGGGCGCGTCGGTCTCGGCCAGCGGCTCGTCGGTGACGGGCGCCCGCAGCGTGGCCATGCGGCGGGCCGACACGCCGAGCAGGGTCGCGGTGAGGAGCTGGAGGAGGTGGCCGTCACCCGGCACCCGGTCGGACAGCACGCCGCCGACCACCGCCGCCGCCAGCCCGAACGGCACGGTGGCGATCACGGCGTCCCACCGGATGAGCCGCTCCTTCGTGTAGCGGATGGTGCCGCTCAGCGCACCCGGGATGATCACCGGGAGGGCCGTGCCGATCACGATGAGCGGCTCGATGCCCATCGCCCGCATGCCGGGCTGGGAGATCACGCCGCCACCGACGCCGAACACCCCCGACAGCACGCCCATGGCCAGGCCGAGGACGACGGTGACGGCGTCGCGCAGCGCCCCGACGTCCACGGCCGCCGCGCCCGGTCGGTTACGCCGACGCGGGCTGGTCGGCGGCCGGCTTGCCGGAGGAGATGGCCTTGGCGTTCTTCGGGAAGTCGACGGCCGTGGTCGGCCAGCGGTCGCGCGACTTGGCGGCCAGCTTGTGGAGGAGGGCGATGGCCCCCGGGTCCTCGTCGCCCGGGCGGGCGATGATCGACCCGTCGGCGATCATGCGCTGGATGATCTCCCGGCCGAGGTCGGTGCGGACGATCGTGAGGGTCCAGTCGTTGCTCTCACCGATCCCGCCGGTGGAGATGTCGGCGTGCTCGGCGGCGAAGTCGGGGCAGTGGTTGCAGCCCTCGCGGGTCCAGGCGTGGCACTCCTTGAGGTTGATCTCGTGGTAGCTGCCGTCCTTCATCCAGATCTGGAAGACGCCCTTGATGTTCATCTTCACCATCTCGGACCTGGGCAGCCGGTACTTGGCCTCGAACAGCTCCTCGAAGATCGAGTCGTCGAAGCTCTTCGAGCAGAGGAGGCCGATGTTGAGGATGAAGGGCTTGCCGACCTTCCCGATCTTGCGGCTCCACATCACCGGCGGCACCGACGACTGGCAGCTCATGCCGACGAGGGCCACCTTCGAGAAGCCCCGCTCGAGGGCCTCGTCGAGGGCCAGCGTGTTGGCCGAGTACGTGTAGCGGCTGCCGGCCCCCTTCAGCACCTCCTCCTTGGTGGCTGCGACACCCGGGATGGCCTTCCAGGAGGAGCCGTCGTCGCCCTCGAGGTACGACGTGAGGGCGGCGTCGATGTAGCCCTGCTCGAGGCACCAGATGAGGAGGGCCGACACCAGGCCGCCGTCCTGGCCCATCTTGTGGACCATCTCGTCGCTGGCCCGGGTGAGGAGGATGTCCTGGTAGATGCCCGACGCCTCGTCGGGCTGGCGCACCCGAGCGAAGAGGTGCTCATCGGCGCTCGGCTCCCACGCCCGGAAGCGAGGGCACGCGCGGGTGCAGGACGTGCAGCCCTTCTGGCCGTGGATGCAGTCGTCGAGGCCGAGCTCGTCCTCCAGGTGGAACGGCTTGTAGGCGCCCGGGGCGTGCTCGTAGCCGATCACGTCGTGGGGGCAGGCGATGACGCACCCGGCGCAGCCGGTGCACAGCCCGCTCGTGATCACCTCGTCGTACAGCTCCTTCCACTGGAGCTGCCAGCGCTCCTTGTTCCCGGCGGACAGGGCGTGGGGGCCAGCGTCGACGCTCTCGGTGACCGACATGCCGTCGACTCTACGCAGCTCGCCGACCGGGCCGGCACCTCGACGGCGAGGATGCGGGTGACTGTCGACCCCGACGATGGGCCGGTACCCTTTCCGACTCATGTCAGGTCGCCCCCCCGCCCCTCGACATCGAACCTGGCCGCAGCGGCTGCTGCTCGCGGTCGGCGTCGTCGTCCTGCTCGGTTGTGGCACCGCCGCGGCTGCCACCGCCTACTTCGGCCTGCGGTTCGCGCAGATCGACCGCGTCGCCAACATCGCCCTCGACGCCGCCGCCAAGGGCGAGCCGGCCAACTACCTGATCGTCGGCACCGACAGCCGGGCCGGGCTCGACCCCAAGGCCGACGACGCGGGCGGTCTCATGGCGAACGGCGAGAAGGGGTGCAACTGCACCGACACGATCATGGTGGTGCGCGTCGACCCGCAGTCCCGGGCCGCCAACATCCTCTCCTTCCCCCGGGACCTGTGGGTACCGATCGCCGACACCGGCAACAAGGCCCGGATCAACAGCGCCCACGCCCGCGGCGAGCAGGTGCTGATCGACACCATCGAGGAGAACTTCGACCTCACGATCAACCACTACGTGGAGATCGACTTCGTGGGGTTCCAGAAGCTGGTCGACGCCGTCGGTGGCATCCCGCTCTGGTTCGACACGCCGGTGCGCGACACCCACACCGGGTTGAACGTGCCGGAGGCCGAGTGCCAGGTGCTCGACGGCGAGCAGGCCCGCAAGTTCGTCCGCTCCCGGTACATCCAGTACCGCGACGACAACGGGAAGTGGCGCCAGGACCCCACCGCCGACCTCGGGCGCATCACCCGCCAGCAGATCTTCATCCGCCGGGCCATCTCCAAGGCGGTGTCGAAGGGCCTCGGCAACCCGGTCACGCTGAACCAGCTGGTGTCGGCGGGTGTCGAGAACGTGCGGCTCGACGAGGGCCTCGACGCCAGCGACCTGCTCGCTCTCGGCCGGCAGTTCAGCGACTTCAACAGCCAGTCGCTGGTCGGCTACTCGATCCCCACCGAGGGCCACCGCACCTCCGCCGGCGCGGACGTGCAGCTGCCCCTCATGCGCGAGGCCAACCCGATCCTCAACCTCTTCCGCGGGCTTCCGGCCGACGCCCTCACCAACGCCGCCACCTCGGTCACGGTGCTCAACGGCACCGAGGTGCCCCACCAGGCCGCTGACGTGGCCGGCGCCCTCCTCGAGATCGGCTTCGACGTCACCGAGGTCGGCGACTACACCCAACCGGTCGGCCGCACCTCGGTGCTCTACGGCCCCGGTGGAGAGCACGCCGCCCGTCAGCTGGCCCGCCACATCACCGGTGGCGCCGCCCTGGTCTACGACGCCGATGTGGACGAGGAGCACGTGATCCTCGTGACGGGTGCCGACTTCACCACCGTCCACGACCAGCTCGCGCCCGAGGGCTCGCCCGACGACGTCATGAGCACGACGACCACGGCGCCCTTCGATCCCGACGCGCCCAGCACCACCTCGACGGCGCCGACCACCACCACGACGGTGCACGGCTACGCCACCGGCGAACCGCCCCCCGGCGTCTCCTGCTAGCCCGTCGCCTGCCCGCCCGCGACTGACGAACGGTCGTTCAGGCGACCGGTACCCACACGAGCGCCAGCTGGGTCACCTGGACGTCGCTCCGCTCGAGGGCCACGTCGACGGTGGTGACGGCCAAGGCCTTGGCGTCCCACTCGTCGGCGATGGCGGCCAGCTCGTCAGCCATGTCGGCCTCGAGGTCGGCGAGGGCATCGGCCTTCTCCTGCACCCGGTTCCGGGCCGTCTCCACCCTTCGGCCGGCCTCGGTGGTGCGGCCCCGCCGACGAGCGATGCCGCCCACCTTGCCGGCCACGCTGCGGGCGCTGCGCCGACCGC
>JALYWQ010000314.1 GCA_030852625.1 Actinomycetota bacterium | reverse complement strand
TGGTGCGGGCCCTCCAGGCCGTCGACAAGGCCGACGTGGCCCTCCTCGTGATCGACGCCACCGTCGGCGTCACGGCTCAGGACCAGCGCCTCGCTGAGCGCATCGACGTGGCCGGCAGCCCAGTGGTCGTGCTGCTCAACAAGTGGGAGCTGATCGACGACGCCGAGGCCCGCGCCGAGATCGACTACCAGGTGAAGGAGCGGCTCCGCTTCATCGGCGAGGCCCCGGTGCTGAAGATCTCCGCCCTCACCGGCAAGGGCGTGCAGAAGCTGCTGCCGGCCTTGTCGATGAGCATCGAGGACTACCACCGCCGGGTGCCCACCCGGCGGGTGAACGAGGCCATCCGAGCCGCCCAGCAGGCCCAGCCGGCCCCCCACGGCGTGAAGGTGCTCTACGCCACCCAGGCCGCCACCGACCCGCCCACCTTCACGCTGTTCTCGAACCGTGAGATCCCGCCCACCTACCTCCGCTACCTGGAGCGGAGCCTGCGCGAGACCTTCGATCTGGGCTCCACCCCGATCAAGCTCCGGGTCCGCAAGCGCTCCAACTGACCCCGATCTGAGCTGAGGTCGGCCTGAGCTACGCGGCCGCGGCGATCGCGGCCACGTCCTCGGCCATCCGATCGAGCTCCTCGTCGGTGGTCAGGTAGTGCACCGATGCCCGCACGAGGGCGTCGATGCCGCGGTGGGGGAGGTCGTAGCGGGCCCAGCCGGCCACCGACACGCTCACGTTGACCCCTCGGCGGCGGAGGTCGGCAGCCACGTCGGCGGCCTCGATGCCGGCCACCTGGAACGTGGTGATGGCGCACCGGCGCAGGCCCTGGTCGTGCACGCTGACCCCGGGGATACCCGCCAGTCGCTCGCGGAGCCCCTCGGCGAGGGTGCGGTTGCGCTCGGCGATGGCGTCGAGACCCCAGTCGAGGGCGTGGTCGACGGCGGCGCCCAGGCCCAGCCGCAACGCCGGGCTGTGCTCCCACAGCTCGAAGCGGCGGGCGTCGTCGCGCAGCTGGTAGGCGCCTTCAGCGATCCACTCGGCCGAGTGCAGGTCGATGGCGTGGGGTTCGAGGTGCCCGACCGTGCTCTGGCGGGCGTAGAGGAACCCGGTGCCACGGGGGCCGCGGAGGAACTTGCGGCCCGCCCCGGCGAGGAAGTCGCAGCCGATGGCTTCGACGTCGACAGGTAGCTGGCCGACCGACTGGCAGGCGTCGACCACGTAGGTGATGCCACCGGCCTCCCGGCAGAGCCGGCCCACCTCCTCGACCGGGTTCACCAGCCCGCCCTGCGTCGGCACGTGGACCACCGACACGAGACGGGTGCGGGGGTGCTCGATGGCCCTCGCCATCTCGGCGAGGTCGAGTTGGCCGTGCTCGTCGTCGTCGACCACCACGAGCTCGCAGCCCTGGCGCTCCTCGAGCTGGAGGAAGGTGATCGCGTGGGCGGCGTACTCGGCGCGGGTCGTGACGATGCGGTCGCCGGTCCCGAGGGGAAGGGCATGCACGGCCGCCAGCCAGCCCCGGGTGGAGGAGTCGGTGAGGGCGATGTCCTCCAGGTGAGCGCCGAGGAGGTCGGCGACCGAGGCGTACACCGAGTCGAGCCGATCGGCGGCCTGGGCGGCGGCCTCGTAACCGCCTCGGTCGGCCTCGAGCCGGAGGTGGTCGATCACCGTGTCGAGCACCGACTGCGGTGCGAGCGACGCACCGGCGTGGTTGAGGTGGAGGATGTGCTCGCAACCGGGCGTGAGGGCACGGGCCCGCTCGACGTCGATGGCCACGGCAGGAGCGTACCGGTGGGGGACCGTCCATCTGACGGTGTGTCAGACTCCGCGCCATGCCGCAGAACGTGCCCGCCTTCGAGTTCTCCGACGCCGCCAAGCAGCTCCGCCAGTTCGTCTACGAGCACTGGTGCGCCAACGGGCGGGGTCCGAACCTCCGGGCGGTGCACGAGGGGACCGGCCTCGACCGGCGGACGATCGTGCAGGGCTACAAGGAGCTGCAGCTCGGCATCATCTGCGTCGTCGACCAGGACTCGGTGAACTGCAACTTGCTCAAGTTCCAGCCCTTCTCGAGCTTCCCCAGCCAGGTCGAGGTGTGGATCGGCGGTGCGTTCCACTCCTACGCCGGTTGCGCTCTCGAGTCGGTGGCCATCTCGAAGATGCCGCCGTTCCAGGGTCAGGAGCTCACGCTGCGCAGCTACTGCGCCTGCTGCCTCGAGCCCATCGACCTGACCGCTACCGACGGGGTGGTGACGGCCCCGGACCGCGTGCGGGTGCACATCAGCACCACGCCGTGGGACTGGAACAACGACGACATCGTCCACCAGTGCGACTCGATGAACTACGTGCTCGACGCCGATCACGCGGAGCGCTACGAACGGATCACGTCCCGCCGCGGCGTGCTGCTCACGATCGAGCAGACCGCGATGTTCGTGAAGGCCACCGGCGACGCCCGGATGTGGGACTACGACTGGGCGCCCGCGACCCTCAACCCACCGGCGGTCATCCTCGGGATGAAGCAGCTCGGGGTGGACGTGAGCGCCTGGACGGGGGAACGGACGCCCGTCCCCGGCACCTGAGGGGGACCTGAACCCCTGGGGGGCCGGACCCGTGACCCCGGGGGAGCGGGCCACTAACCTCCGCCCGGACATGGACAAGCCCATCCTGGCCCTGGTGGCCCTGGCAGCCGTGGCGGCGGCCGTCCTCTGGGGTCGCTCGACCCAGCGGCTGCAGCGCGTGTGGCAGCGCGTCGAGGACGAGCTCGGGCCCGAGGCCGACGCCACGGTCCTGGCCCGCTCGGCGTACCACAAGGAACTGCACACGGTGACGCTGTACTCGGTGCTCGCCGTGGCCATGGCCGTCACGTCGTTCATCGACGCCAAGGAGGCGCAGGTCTTCTTCGCCTTCCTCCTGGTGCCCGTCGGCCTGTCGGTGCTCTTCGGGCGCGACTTCCGGCGCGAGGCCCGCCTGGCCGAGGACCGCTCGCTTCTGGAGCGACGGGCCGAGGAGGTCCTGTCCCAGGAGGAGCTGGCGCCCCGCCGGTGGGCGGCCCGGCTGGCCCCCGAGGAGCTGCCCGACTTCGCCGGCTTCGAGCTGGGCCGGGTGTACCAGGCCGGCACCGGCCTGATGGCGGGCGACTTCTACGACGTGTTCCGGGTGGCGCCCACCCGCATCGCGGCGGTCATCGGCGACGTCACCGGCCACGGGATCGAGCCGTCGATCACCGCCTTCCAGGCCAAGTACCTGCTGCGGGTGTTCCTCCGGCAGTACCGCGACCCGGCCCAGGCCCTCGAGGAGCTCAACCGCCAGATGTCGGCGATGGAGCGGGCCGAGGAGTTCATCTCCCTCTGCGTGGTGGTGTTCGACACCGAAGCGGCCACCTTGCGGGTGGCGTCGGCCGGGCACCCCGCCGCCTGGTTGTGGCACGACCGCGAGGTCCGCCCACTGCGGGCCACCGGGCCGCTGCTGATGCTCGATCCCACCGGCGGCTACACCAGCCGGGAGATCGGCCTCGACACCGGCGACCTGCTCCTGCTCTACACCGACGGCCTGGCCGAGGCCCGATCAGGGGAGCAGCTCTTCGGGGAGGATCGGGTCGCCAACACCCTCCGCCGCGACCCCGGCGTGGCACCGGACGTGCTCTGCAAGACGCTCCTCGAGGCGGCCCGGGAGTTCGCCACGGAGCCGATGACCGACGACGTGGCCATCCTCGCCATCAAGCGCACGTAACCACGCTCGCCCGACTGGTGGCGACCCGCTCGGAGGGGCAAGGCTGTGTCGTGCCCTGGTGCCAGGACTGCGACCGCTTCTACAACCCGAACAGCCTCACGGTCACGGGGGACTGCCCGTCCTGTGGCCGTTCGCTGGCCGAGCACGCGGTGGCCACGGAGGACAAGCCGGAGAAGCTCCGGAAGTTCAACGACGAGCCGGCGCCGTGGCACTTCAAGGTGGTCGTGGTCTGCGTGTCGGTGTACCTGGGCTTCCGGTTGTTCCAGGGCATCTTCTGGGCCGCCCACCACCTGTAGGGACCACCAGCCCGTCTGGTAGGTTCTCCTCTCCATCCCGGGCCGTGGCGCAGTTTGGTTAGCGCGCTTGACTGGGGGTCAAGAGGTCGGAGGTTCGAATCCTCTCGGCCCGACCAGGATGTACGCAGGACAGGGGCCACCTCCGGGTGGCCCCTGCTGCGTTCCCGGGGGCTGGCGCCTCGCCGGGGCTGTCACAGGCCGCGAGGAGGATGGACGGTGCGCTTCCCCCTTCACGCAATCGAGCGTTTGCGAGCGACCCATGACAACGACGAACGACCCACGAGCGACCTGGCTGCGGCGCGTGCAAGCGCTGCTCGCCCAGGCCGAGTCCACCTCCTTTCCCTCCGAAGCCGAGACGTTCCTGGCCAAGGCCCAGGAGCTCATGGCCCGCCACGCCATCGACGAGTCGATGCTCGACACTCAGGGCGCGCCGTCCTCCGTGATCACCGAGACCCTCGTCGTGGAGCCCCCCTATGC